>RXJR01000004.1:0-60511 GCA_003963305.1 Candidatus Melainabacteria bacterium
TTCAGTGGCCGCGATTACCGATGTGAGTGGCCGTCAAGTGTGTTCTCGATGGCCGCCTGTTCTCGTTGCGGGTGGTCGCCCTGGCGCGAAATTCACAGACAGAGTTTCGGATTTTTCTGCGTGGACTCTGATCGCGCGCTGCGAAAGGGGTTCCTAGCGCATACGATTGTAATCCTATACGATGTGAGTGGATCATCATAGCGAGCTTTAGATGCACAACCAGGGTGATGACGTGACGCCTGACTCTGTAAAACGTCTCAAATCAGTGACCTACTGCGCTCTTTTGTTGTTGACTCCATCCGGGATAATGTGCACGGGAAAGGTGATAGCGCTGTCTGCGATGATAATGCCAAAGACCCTTGGGAACTTCGAATCGACTGCAGTTCCAGTATTTTAAATTGGAACGAATTTTTCTATCTTCCTTCAAAAAATTACAAAGCCCAGGAAGGCGGTTTGGTGTAAAAGCACGGCGATTGGGCCGATTACCACGAATAACCCCTCGGCCACGCCTGACAAAAGTTCTGATCCTTACTCAAAACAAACGTGCGTCATCGACGTCAAGTTCGGTGTACTTCCGTATTTGAGTTTCTGCGCTCTCCATGCCAAGTCTCACCGGGTCATGCATAAGCTTGGTGTAGATTTCAGTCGACGCCATAGACTTGTGTCCTAACGCTTGGCTAATGATCTTTATGTTTTGATTGCTCATTGCCATATAGCTTCCTAATGTCCGACGCAAATCATGCAATCTCAAATCTGTTATTCCAGCTTTCTTTAGCATCCGCCGCCAGGCTTTCATCGGTTCAACAAGATGGGAGCCCGGTTTCTTCCCTGGAAATACCCAAATGTTTGTGCGTGCTTCCCAACGTCGTCGAAGTAGATCCATAGCAGAAGAGGTCAACGGCACATAATGAGATTCCTTGTTTTTGGTTTTCGGAATTCTCCAAACCGCGAGCTGAAAGTTGATATCCTCCCAGCGCATCTCAAGCACGTTAGTTCGTCGTGCGCCCGTGTACAGACTGATTAAAACGTAGTCCTGGAATGTCTCATCTTCTTGCTTCAGCGCCGCGAAGAACGCGTTCATTTCGTTGGGCATAAGGAAACGTTCGCGCGGTTGGATCTTGTTCTGTTTTACGCCCGACCATGGGTTAGTCTCAATGACTCCATTCCGTATGTTCCAGTTCAGAGCCGCTCTCATCAAAATCAGTAAATGATTTGCCGCCATCGGTCCGTTTTTCTGTCTCACTGCATTGAAGCGCGAAAGAACATCAAGTTTCGTAATTGAGGTATGTGGTCGGTTTCGCCAATCCCACACGTATCGCTTAAAGTCCTTGCGCATCTCTTCATGTCTTATGCAATGAATTGCAGCATGATTACTTATATACAGCTCAAACAACTCGTAGACAGTTGGAATTTTAGGCGCTTCAACGGGGTCGGTGCACATCAGCGACTCTTGCAGTCGTTTTTCCGTTGGCAAGATCAAGCTTTCGTTCGCGATGTTGAAGAGAACTTCGCTAGCCTTCTTTCGAGCTTGCTCAATGCTCATCTCAGGATAACGGCCAATGTACACGCGAAGTCCTTGCCCCTTAACTTTGCGCCGCACGTAAAACGACAGATTCTTGGTGCTGCGTCTGACTGTTAAATTCCTAATTTGTTCGTCGTAAAATTCAGCCTGGTCTGGTGACTTTGTTATTTCATCCAGCCTCTTCTGTGTGAAATTGAATCGCTTAGCCATGATGCTTGCCCCGCATTGCTACACCACGAGATGTTCAATGGTGCCGAAAGAATAATGATGGAGCTGGAATGTTTGACTGAAGTATGCGAAAGTTGTTCAGGACACTAAGAGGACACTTTGTACAGAAAATTTCATCAATCAAGAGTGAATTTGATAAACATTAGAATCCAGCCCTAAAGCCAGTCTACACCGAAGAGTCGCAAATAAGCAACGTCTCCAGATGTCACCATATACGATACTAGTATTTTTCGTAAACCGTAGGTCAGGGGTTCGAATCCCCTCATCGGCTAGGTTTTTAACAATCAGAGCCGGCTAATGCCCACAGGCGAACTCACTATGGCGACAAGGATGTCGCAGTGTGAACCAAACTGTGTATCCTCGAGAACCTTGCAAGCATCAAACAATGAGGACATGATCCCCCAAGCAGGTCGAAGCCATTTATCGACGCTGGTAAAATGCTCAATCCCAGAGATCGCAGCTCGTGGACGTTGCCAAAACCTGAAAACTGTAAGTGATGGACGCCTGTTCGGCTAGTCCTTTAATTCCCAACACTTTTGCTTTTCGCAACCGGCACCCTGCTATTCCGCATAGTTTCTAAAAGTTGACGTGGTCTGTTCAATGCTTGATTTAACTGCATCTTGTCTTGTGCAGTCAGCACATCCGCGTGCTGCTCTTTCAGTTTTCGCTTTAATTTACTAAACTCTTTCATCTCTTTATCAAGCTGTGCCGCCTGTTTTGCGGTGATTTCGCCTTGGTTTTTTGCGACATTCACTTCACTCAAAAACTCTAATTGTTGTTCATCAATTTGATCAGCAATGGCATAAGTTGAAGAGCCAAGTAAAAACAGAGCGCACACAATCGCCTGGTAGTTGTATTTGTTTGTCATTGTCATTCTCGATAATCGTCTCTAGTGTAGTCATTTTTTGGTGGCATTCACATGTTTTTGCAGAAAAATTGAAAACTACAATTCAGCACATGCTTGCAAAAGTGCACCAATGCGAGCCTTTTGCGTCTTAGCCACTTGTGAGCGTGTGGGATCTTGATGAGTGCCAATGTCGTTTGCGCACAATAAATGTGAACAAAGTTTAGAACCAAAACTCTGGCAAAACTCTCCGACTAGCCTAACGCAAAAGCTCAAATTATGTGTGCAATGTTCGTGTAGGCACGAAGATCACAAATTGCCTTCTTTTTCCCTCAAAAACGGACTTGCGATGCAGTTTTCGAACGTTCACTGTTGCTCAGATTAGATAAAAAGTGACTGTAAATATTGCTCCTTTCCCTATAAACACCAGTAAACCTCGCACAAGCAGCAAAACTCTCGGAATGTGATAGGGACCACACTAGTTGGCCGGTGAATCGCATTTAAAATTGGCTGTTAGCCGGCCAAAAACGATGCGAATATGTACCCGAAAGCTTTTCGGAACAACATCCGAATCATGTGAGGGGTAATATTGGGAGCTGAAAAGTTTTACGCAAAGCGTGGAATTACTTTCAAGAGTACTGCCATCTACTGGGACGAAGATGGCCATGTGCCAGGTGTTAAAAGCAAATTCAAGGTTTGGGGAAATCAGTGATGAATGATGCTTTATCGAATCTAGTTTCGACACTCCAGCAGTGGGAGTGGGTTACAGAAGAGCAATTACTTGGATGCACTAATGAAGAGATAGCAGCATTGGAAGAACAATTTGCAGTGTCGCTTCCGGTCACGTACAAAGAGTTTCTTACAGTAATGGGAAAAGGTGCTGGACGTTTTGAGCGAGATGCTTCCTGGAAATATCATGCACTGAAACATGCCAGGGAGGAAGCGGAACACCTTCTTGCCGACATAGAGAGAATAAGAGGAGAAGAAGAAGAGGAACAAGATAACGACGAAAACGCTGACAGTACAGATGCGTCTCCCAAAACCCTAAAGCCGCTCGTTCCTCTTAAACCAACGGATTTTGTCTTTTTGTGCGGCAGCTATAACTTCTTGTACTTCGATACCACAAAAGGTGACAACCCGCCGGTCCAATTGATTGAAGAATCTGAGGATGAGCCCAACACAACGTTTCCCTCATTCACCAATTGGCTCGAAGTCGTCGCACATTATGTCGCAAGAAACAGCAAAATTCTGAAAGACAGAAAAGCTGAATTGAAAGCGATGGGGATTGGTGGGGATTGACCAAAAATGACGTCACTGCATAGAAGTTGGCCAGAAAGCAATTCTGGAATGTTTCCGCCTGGTCCTTGAGAGCACTGAAAAATGCACTAAATTCTGAACCGCCGAAATCTTAGAATCGCTCCCGTCGAACTTTCATTTAAGTCCACGTTGCTCATTCAATACTTGCTAGACCATTAACTAGCAGGAGTGCGGAGAAACTCAAAATAAGGAACTTGTATTTCATAGACAGGCAACTTAAATAATCGCATTATGTGCCCTAACTCAATATTTTCCATCCTGACTCAAAATAGACTAATAGCCAAGAACCCATCTCAAAATCATGGCACATAAGTAGGGTGCCTTTTCAGATGGCGCTTTGCCGCAACGGATCTTCGCAATCCACGTCTTTCTCTACGAACTTCTTGTCGAGTGCATCAACTCCAAATTTGATTTTGTATTCGCGTTCAGCTTTCGTTATTGGTATCAGCCACAAAAAATGGACTTTCTTTTTTTCTATATTTGCCCATTGAACCTTGGCACCCTCCATCGTCGACAAAATGCCATAATCGCATCGAGATCCTGGTAACCATGGCCTTCCGAAATTGACTGTATGCCCACTGTCGAGATGTTCACCGGTCAAATGGAAGTGCGCAATAGCATAAAAGAGTTCGACTAATTCCGGCGCCTTCTTTGGCGAGATCAAGAACACTTCGATCGGTTTCGAGTCGCCAAATGACATGCCGCA
Source organism: Candidatus Melainabacteria bacterium (assembly GCA_003963305.1). Classification (NCBI taxonomy): domain Bacteria; kingdom Bacillati; phylum Candidatus Melainabacteria; species Candidatus Melainabacteria bacterium. The sequence goes on from RXJR01000004.1 coordinate 4,618, forward strand.
AGTAGCGTATATCCATACTTTACTCTTGCTTCCAGGGGGGACTTCGAAGACGCAGAAATCGTTGGGTAACTGATGTACGGGACCTTTGTCGAATTTTATTGCAGTAGCTGTGCTACCAAAGGCTGTCTCGTAATGCTTTTGAATTTCCAGCGAACGTGGTGACAACATGGCTTCAACTCGCATAAATGTGGTACCGAAGGCCAAAAGAAAAAGACTAGTTAAAATCGCACGATTCAATAGCACTCTATAGTTCCACTTGCTGACATTTATACGGTACCAGCTTTTTTGAAGAAGCGCGACATATCGTCTGGGCGAAGAAAACGCTCCCGAGCCTGGTCAACCATCGATTGAGTGGATGAAATCTTTGCGGCTATTCTCCTAACAACTCATATTGCCTGTCCGATGATGAGTATTTACTCTTCCGCAATTTGAGATATCCTTTTACGACGAGATCATCAAGTACAGTCTTCACGCTTCTTTCTGTATGCGAGCCCATAGAGCGAGACTCCATGAACCACTTGAGCCTCCAGGGAGTCAAAACTTTTACACCGGTAATAAATTCCTCGACGTCAACTTCAGTACCATCGTTCTTGGATACGAATCTAACTCCTGTTCCGTGTCGATTAAACAACCAGTCTCCTCCGCGGAGGCGGATGCACCCTTGTGGAGGTATAGCCTTTGATATAAGCTTATCTGGGTCGGCCGCCGCAGGATATTCTGAAAACAGTTGCTTGAGAAGGGCTTCTTGTAACTCCAAGAATTCCCGCACAACTGGGACCATGCTTTCCAATTCTAAGTGCAATTATCGTCCACCCACATAAAACAAACTCTAACACTACCAAAAACCATGAATCATTATCTTTTCAAACTTAGGAAAGCGACATCCTATCTAAATTTCACCCAGACCAAAACTTTCAGGTGTTGAAAGGGAAATAAATCGTATTCCAAATATCAAAAACGTTTGTTATACACGCGTCAGTACAAAGAACTGCATTCGGAGCGTCTTTCCCACCGAATGGTATTAAGACGACAAGAAGAAAACATGGGTCATTTTTATCAACTCTCAAAAGATTCGCTCGTTGTTCCGCGGTTACAGCTCTTGCCTGCGCCTGCGAATTCTTCTGTGAATCATCATTCAAATATCGCAACTTCCTCAGCGTTTCCAGATTTATCATTGATAGGTTTGCAGGATCAATATCAACTGACAGCACGTAAAAATAAAAGCTGTGTCTGCTGAAGTAGTCTCGACTCTTCTCTAACAGCGATTCGTTCTCTATAAGGAACAGTCCGTGAGATTTGCAGAGCAATTGAATTTCCCGCAAAATCTTGTCAAAACACTTAGATTCAATTTTTTGATACAACAACCAGTCAACGTCCTGATAGCGAATATTTGATTTCGCGTGCGCGATCAACGGATCTGATTCGGTTGACATGGATCAATACACATCCAATGGCGCTATGACATCAGCATAACACGTTTGTTTTCCGGTCATCGTTGCGCTTCCGCTTAGGGCTCGAGTCTCGTGCCATCAATAACTCAAAAATAGTTTTTCAGCTGATCTTCACTAAAAAGTCAGTAGAACAGTGGCAGCTGTACAGAGAAAACCAATGCCACTAATGGACTTCTCAAAATTCCATAAAATCAAAGACAGGAAGCAAAAACTATAATTTAAGGGTCTTTATTCCTTTGTCGCTTTTTAGCAATGCGTAAGAGTCTTCGAGCTCACTTATCTTTTCCAATCCTCTTATTTCAGTTAGGACTACCTGCGGTTTTACATAGCATCTTATGTTAATTACGAAATGACCATTTTCAAAAAAGTGATCCGCCACAAACCCATACTCTGAACTCTGTAGCAATTCATCTAACTGGTCCTGCAACCGGACAAGATACAACCGTCCAACATCCGTATTTAACTCGTCAGATAATTTACAGTGTAGTTCAATTTCTGGTAATTGCTTTTGCGGTTTGCGATTAAAAGTTAACTCGTCCATCCTTAAAATAGCCTGAGTCAGCAACTCTCTTTGCTTAAGAGCCATATTTGGCAATAGTTCTAACAATGGGCGTGAATTCAACTTTAATGTTCGACAAACGTGCAGAGCCATTATAAATAGAGTTCTGGTGAGCAGCAGTTGAAGGTCTGATTGATTTAAACCCAACCAAGAATTTCTGCTTACCGGAAAGGTAATGCGCAATCCAAGTCCTTGAGCGTCACGTGCCTCTCGATAATGTATTGAAGGTAAATGGGCAAACACAGTGGAATCATCTTTTCCAGGAACGTAACCGTCTATCATGAAGTGAAAGCAAATGTTTTCATATTTAGTTTTATTCGAAAAATCGGTTGCTTCAAATGCTTCAAGAACTGGTTCAAACAGGGGTCCGCAGCTTAGGGCCGTTGTCATATTTTCGTCTGAGAATTCTGGCGTTGCAATTATTGTATACAGGTTGTCAAACTTCATACAGGACCTCTGAGCGAAGGAGAGCGAGTACCCGGCGGAGCCGTGCTGATGTAGGTGTACGAAGGAATGGGACTCCTCAAGTTATTGCCATTAACAGGTGTGTTCGAAACCTGAAAAGCATATGCTCTCTTCCACGCAAAGTCTGGAGATTTCTTTGATGACACCAGACAAATGGAAACCTGCCAGCTAGCCTGAGGATTGTCGAACGGACACACAAAAGAAACATGTAAATTGAAGAGTGAAATAGAATCATGCAACTGTGGATCCACCGGAGTCTAATCAAACCGAGACGATTCGGCGCAAAAAACCTGTGCAACACGGGATATCTACTTGATTTGAACTTTAGTATATTCCTTGGCGGTTATAAGGGTGGCCTGTACATTCTGCCATCCGGTCATCGGTAGGTCTTTTAAGGCAGTTAACGCCTTGTTCGGCGCGTCATAACAATTGCAAAATACGGTGAACACATTATTGCCCACCTCGTGCCCTTCCACATAACCGAGTCCTGTTGCCTGCAAATGTTCATCAATGGCGTCTTCCAATCTCCAGGACGGTCGAGGATCCGTGTAATAATTCGTCGTCTCAGTCATCTCAAATTCTACTTCTAATTCATTTTTCTGTTTGGCAACACGTCTATTGTAAGTAAGAGTATCTAGATTGCGCAATTCCAGTTGAATTTTACGCCTGTCTACTTCATCAACCTGCGTTTCTAATAACTTGAGTAATCCACGGTAATTGAGTCGCAAATATCGGCACGCATGTACACCGGCAAGAAACAACTTACAAAAAAACAAGTGCTCCAGTTGACTCGGAGCGGCAATGTCTATCCAATCTTCTCTCTTGATTTTGAGGCTCACCCACAAAGCATTACCATTTTCAGTTCGACTCTCTTTATAGTGAATGTCTGGAAGATCATGAAAGACAGTGTCTTCTTTTCCTGGCGAGAAGCCGTCAATTTGAATAAAGAAATTGACAAAATTGTATTTAGTCCTTTGAGCAAAGTCACTTAATTCAAAGGCGTCTAGAATGCGATTAAGGCTTGGTTTCGCTGCAAATTCAAATGCTTTCCAAGTTGGTTCAGCGCAAGTGACGATATTATATTGTGTTTTTTCTGCCACGATTCCAAATCCTATAGTGAACCTAAGAACAGGGCAATGTAATCAGCATCATTCCTGCGCTCACGCATCAAATCTATCACTGCCAGCGCCTCATGCTGATCCCAGACATTATGCTTCCGCACGAATTTTGGGAACAATAGCAATACTGATTGGCATTTATGATTCGCTCGTACGCTTTTATAGTGATCCAAAAATCCTTATACAATTTTATCAAATTCCTGAAACAGCGACAGATTCGACCATTAGGAGTAGAACTGAATCTTCGGTGTTTGTCCATGTGTCTACTTCTTGGGGGAAAGTCCAAATTCGGATTTGGACAGGCAGATCACATGTGCAAGAAAAGAACATTTTAGGCTATGTAGAACACAAAGCATTAATACTAAACATCAGGTATGCCAAATACGTACCTAAAAGCTTAAGCAAAAGAAAATTGAGTTCAACTGTCGATCTGAAAGTTCGACTTAGCGATGCGAAACAAGGAAAGCGCGGCGAAGCACAGTTTGCACTTCGCAGTTAAACAAGCGCTATATCATCCTCACCGGCATAAATGACTATTCTCGTAGCAGCTTTTATTGCCTGTCCCAAGATGTAAATTCAACTCGAAGAGGTTGGTGTGTCCAATGAATGTTTGTCTTTGTCCTTTGACCTGTTTTTAAAAGCGTCCGCCAGATAACGCAATGTCTTTTGATGCTCAATCTCTGCCTCAACGAAATTATCAAACTGCGGATTATAAATAACCTCTTCTGTTGGCAGGAATTCAAGAACTGGCTCATCGCCGGCAGGGGACGGCTCGAAGTTGCCTGTCAACAGAATCCTTTTCTGTAGAAAGAGCGCCAACCGCTTCAGTAAGGCTAAAAGATTTTCTATTGATTCTGAGGTCTGGTAATCACACGGCTCGATAAAAATTCTTATCTCATTCGACAAGTGGAAATACATACGAAATTCTAGTCCAGCGATTTCACAAATAATCACCGCACCGGATCCGACCAAATTACTCACCCAGGCTTCCGTTATCTCCGTTGGTAAGTCTTTGAGGGCTCCGGATCCCAATTGCAGCGTAATTGAATCCGCTCGATCTTGAAAAAAATGTACGGACTGTTTGAAATCTGAATCCGTAACGTGTGGAATACGCAACATCCGCACGTCACGGTCGTCAATGAAAATTGAACTGTACTTGTGCATGAAATATGCTACTTGCGAGCCGAAATAGGTGTGGGGCTGAAATAGGTGTGGAACCGGATTATGATTAAATCATATTACACCCAAACTACCACAGTCTTCCTTTCCACTGAGAGATTGTCTGAAAGATCTGAAAGTGTCTCAAATACATACATCAACGGCTTTGTCGTACTACAAAAAATGATTTCGAACTGATACCGCCAAAAGAAAGTACCCACGAACGCCTCTTAGGTGTTCGTAGGTTCAATGGAAATTCGAATTCTCTCCTTCATTAACAAGAGTGCCGTATTTGAACTCCTAATTGAAAATCTAACTATTACACTGATCAACTGAGCCAGTAACGACAATCCTAGGGCCTTCCGTAAAATGAAAAGTAGAGTGTACTCTCAACTTTTTTGCAACTTGATCAGGGCTAAGAAATTCTATTTTTACACCAGAGCGCGTATCTCCGGGATAAATCAAACCGCCGCTGAATGTCACATAACAGTCCCAATGTTCGTTTTCAATCAACATTGGACACTGATATCCACTTTTGATTGGTCCTCTTCTTCCGCCTTTCGCTACGAGAGTAATGGTAGCTATTATCGAAAACATCATTTCATTCTCCATTCGCTAATATGAAGCTTACGGGAGCGGCGAATTATTATAGATCTTTGGAATCAATCCAACCAGATCTTCACCTTCAACATAAATCGTCTGTATTACCGAATTCCACGTGTCATGCCATCCATACGATGCAAAGTCACCTATGAAGAGGCGAGCATCAGTACGATGTGCAATTCAACAACTTGCAGCCTAAACTCACAATAGAACCTAGTGCGAAGACAGCAATTGTTATCCGCCAAAACTTAAGACAGCATTACTTATGACACGTAGTGAAAATAAGTCGATGTTTTCGTAATTAATTCGTCTGACGACGAATGCAGTTAGAGCCAGAAAACCGCTCAGGACAACGGACACAAAGAAAAACTGTTACTGGACAGATCGACGCGATCGCGATTGAGTAACTCTTTTAAAATTGCATCGTGGTTTCATACAAGATCAATTTTCAATTCAGTAAGAGTGAACGAGGCGGAAATGGCTGCCACCAAATGACATGTCACCTTAATCTACAACTGAGGTATGATCCCGAACAGGGGGAACACCCCCATGCAGTGGGTAGGATTGAATGTTTGCGGTCATATACAACTTTAAAGTGCGGCAGGGACAAGAGCAAGAGTTTGAACTGGCTTGGTGCAAACGCACGGAAGAAATAAAAAATACATACGGAGGACTCGGGTCACGGTTGCACCGGGCTTCGGATGGCAGATGGATTGCTTACGCGCAATGGCCGAGCCGTGAGCGCTGGGTGGCAGCCAGCAAGGACGCAGGAGAAACCACCGAAGCCCAGCTAGCCATGCGTGCAGCTTGTGAATCTGTGGAAACGCTTTTTGAACTGGACGTGAGAAAAGACCTTTTGACAAAACATGTTTCGGAATAACAGCGAACTACAATGCTAAGCTAGGCATTTCGACACTGATGAGCTTGATTATTTCTTGCCCCGAAGTTACTTATATTCGACACACTTTGTTCTATAAGTTCGTCTGACAAGACTAAAACCAGAGCACACGTTGATGAAGGGCGCGGACGGTATAACTCTAGCGAAAGCGCATAGGGTATAAACAATGTAGAACAGCAGTTGGCACCGCAGCTACTAGCTATGAACGGTGTATGCAAATTGCTGAAAATAATCACACCGCTTGCCTGGAAAAATGCTCAAAGGATTCCGTCGTGTATCTCAGTTCAGCCAGCAGACGACTAAAATGCACGCTGGTGTTGAGCCTGATCGCCTCATCAATAACACGCTGCGCAGCCGCCGAACCAGCACTCGACAGGCGGATTGTCGACTCACCCTATTTCACGCAACTGGTTGCGCCTGAGCACTGGGACCCGACCACACCATTGCCTACAGATTCCGAGCAACTCCACCAGCGAGGGTGCGCCACTGGATTCGACGTGAACCGATTTAGAGCGGCAAACTTGGCCAATAGCAGACACTTTGCAGAAGCGATCCAAGAATGGTCAACAGAAATCGAAAAACTGCGAACAGTGAGCTCCTTTCTCGATAGAGATGAGGCCTTTGCCTTAATAGAAAGAGCCAGGCTTTATCAGCATATCGGGCTAAAATCTGAAGCGTTAGCTGACGTCCAGGAGGCGTCTCAGCTAACGAATTTGGACGAAGCATGTCGACTGAGGCTAGCATTGCTCTCGATAGAGTTAGGAGAAAATCGCTTAGCTGAAGTGTTAATGTCGAAAGTGGGAGACCTCTCCAACTCACACCATAAGCCCATTCATAAATATGTTTTAGCAGTGGCGCAGGAAAAAAATGGAGAAGTAGCCACGGCAGTAAATTCGTTCATGGACGCAGCCAAGCTGTTTGCTATCGACGGTTCGACCGCCTGTGCACAGGCGTGTATTGATGCGGCATCCGGTCTCGATACAGGTAGCAGACATACCAAAATTACAATCCACGACTTGGCGCCACCGATGTCAAATCACAAGAGAACTCTCCATCTTCTTGAAGCCTTAGCTTCACGCAACGACATTTTTGAAACAGGTGTATTGGAAGAGCTGTGGTCGGCCGTCGGTAAGGAAGGTACCAGCAGAAAACAAACTTTGTCGAAACATCAAGCAGCTCGCGATTCTAATGAAGTGCCAAAGCCTGAAATCGAAAAACTGGCTAATGGACAGCGAATTTCGATGTGGCTCAAACCAGAAGTTTGTGTTCTGACCAGCGCTGAACTGGAACATCTGTTGGGTAAACCACTTCCTGAGTACGATGAGAAACACACGGAATATCGAGGCTCCAAAGTTTACAAAGTACCCGCAGGCTTGCTGGTGCTGGTCTCGAGAGTGGGCGGCTTCAACGCAATATGGTTGGCGCAAGTTTATTCTGCCGACACGGTCTATCCGCAACCCAGGCAACCAATACCATTTTTTTCAGCCGAGTATCTAAACGACCCGTTCTTTAGGACATCTCTTGCTCGCGCTGGCCAAAATAGTTTAAAGGTCTATGCGGGCCTCATTGAGGATACTCTTAAGAAAGATCCAACCAATGTGCAAGCACTGACTTACAAAGCCGAAATCGCAGCGAAACAACACGACCTCGAGCAGGCTGTAACTGCAATAAATCAAGCAATAAAATTACAATCCGCACAATCGAAAAATGCTACTCAGATCAGCGCAGACACTGGTAATCAACTTCTAATGGACAAGGGTAATTATCTTCTGGAGCAGAAAAAATTTGCGGAAGCTTTGACTATTTTTGAACAAGCCTTTCCGAAAGAGCCAGAAGCAGATCAACTCTATCAGAGGGCGAAAGCAGAGATCGGAGTTGGGCAGTATGAATCTGCCAGAAAAGATTTATCCGAGGCCGTTGACAGATATTTTTTCTGGGGACGCATTAGTCGCAGAGACGAGGCACGCAAACTACTCGCTGACATAAGCGCACTCGTAAAAGATCACGCTGCTGCAGAGGCAGTAGTCACGACACAATCAGAAATTATTGAAAGTGAGCGCAATAAAGCAAAAGAATTTAGGGAACAGGTAAACGCTGCGAGTCGGCTGAAAAATGAAGAGACGCTGCACCGCCAACAATACTTGATAAACGAAAGATGCAAGGATGTACTGATCGCCATGTCGAAGGGTGCGAACAAACCGCTAAAGTTGACTGAGGCATTGGTCGACTTCGCAAGAACCGCTACCGAGATGAAGCAGCTGTCGGCGGCCAGAGCGTCACTCGATAGAGCGATACAAGCATATTGCAGCTACGGCCCAATTTCAGAATATGACGACTGCACGGTCTCTCTGATAAAACAATTGGTCATATTTCCAGATGCAGAAATAGGAGAACGTTTGCGCAAAGTTGCGACGCGTTCTGAACCATTCTGCGACGACGGAAACTTTCGAGAAAATCATGACAGTGCTTTTAAAGATCTCATCATGCAGTATCGCGAAGATCACCAAATCGCTTTACTGCGAATAATGATTGATATCCGAGAACGGCAATCAAAAGGTCCGAAAAACTCTTCAAAGATTTGGCAGGACAGGCTTAAGTACGTTGAAACAGAATGCGCCAAACATCCAACCAACGTCTTAAGACCGAACTCGTGGAGCGCAAGAGAACATAGATACACTAACCGCGTCATTCCCGGAATCTCTGAAAACTTTGATGCATCGCTCAATGCAATTTCCGAAATGGAGCGCCTGATACATCAGATGGACAGCAATTCAGAACGCAATACGAGCCTGATAGCAGATTGGAAGACTTTTGTTCTTAGACTAAACTGCGGACCAGAACTAAAGCAAATGCTGCGATTTGCCGGTTGCCTTGCGATTGCGAACGGCTATCTGCAGAAATCAGCGCCAAAACTAGCCGCTGACAGCATTCATGAAGGTGTGAACAATCTACTTGATACAGATCTTGATTGCCTTACAAACAGCCTGGCGGGTTTACGCTCAGCCGCAGAACTGAATCATGATTTTGTGCTTGCTGAATTAGCCTACGAGCAAGCACTGGATAAGCTCGCCGCCGCTGAGACGATCAAGCCAACCACAATGTTGGAATTGAAACTCAGTCTTGCAGAGCTTCTTATGAATCATGCAAGAGCTTTGTCAGATCAAGAAAAAGCTCGCGAATATCGAGAGCGAGCCGCAAAGCTTTTTGACGAATGTGAATCAAATCAGTTTGATAAAGATACGCTGCCAGAATCATATTCAAAGACGAAGATGGCAGTGAGGCGAATGATTGCCATGAAATACCCGGCATTGCAGAAATTAGACCTGCCCCAGGGCGAAATAATATACCTGGAAACTGACGCCAATAAGGAAGTTGTAAATTATATAGAGATTGGATCGCGAAAAATAATTGGGAGAGGACCGGGCGAAATAACTTTAGGCCGTACAATCGAAATTCTCGTTGATGGGCGAACTTTAGACGAAAAAAGTTTTGAGCAATTGGATGCCGGTAATCTCGCGGAAGCAGAAAAAATTCTCATCGCAGCGCTGAGAGCGAAGCCTACGGCTGCGACGTTTGCGATGCTTGGCGAGTGCTGGTTTTTGAAAAATGAAAAAAGCAGTGCGTTGCAGGCGTGTCTGATGGCACTGGACTTGGACAGGCGCAACGCACTGGCGATAACGCTGAAGCACCTAATCCGAGGCGAGGCGAGAACTGACAAAACTGAAACACTTACACTGCGGGCAGCATTGGCAAAAAACTCGAAAGAGAGTGCGGTGACTCAGGCATTATGCTTGGTGGCACTTCACAAAAACATGCAGGCACGACAGATTTTGATGCAGTATCTGCGGAAGCAGCCAAAATCTTACTTAGCAAAACGGCTAATACGCACCTTGAGGTTAAGACCACTCAGCAGCCGGCCACAGCGAGCAAAACTTACGCCGTAACAGACGTTTTCCGTTTTTCCATCGGCACGTACGGACGCTCTTCAGAACCGGTGTAAATCTGTCTCGGGCGTGCGATCTTTTGATCGTCGTCAAGCAGCATTTCTTCCCACTGCGCCAACCAACCTGGCATCCGACCCAGGGCAAAGAGCACTGTGAAGTAATCAGTAGGATAACCCATTGCTTGATAAATCAAACCTGAGTAGAAATCGACATTGGGGTACAACTTGCGCGAGACAAAATAATCCTCCTCCAGAGCAATGCGCTCCAATTCAAGAGCGATTTTGAGCTTTGGATTGAGACCGGTTTGATCGAACACCTCATCAGCGATTTGTTTAATCAACTTTGCGCGCGGGTCGTATGACTTGTAGACGCGATGCCCAAAGCCCATGAGGAGTCTTTTCCCTTCCTTGACTTCCTTAATGAAGTTTGGAACATTCTGAACCGAACCGATTTCATCGAGCATTTTGATCACCGCTTCATTGGCGCCCCCATGCAGAGGACCGTAAAGCGCCGCAATACCGGCAGAAACAGCGGAAAACAGATCCACATGCGAGGAGCCGACGGCGCGCACTGCACTGGTGGAACAATTCTGCTCGTGATCGGCATGCAGCACGAACAAAACTTCCAGAGCCCGCTGCAACACTGGGTTTGGTTTGTGGCGCCCGCCAATGCTAAAAGTCATGTTGACGAAGTTACCAACATAATCAAGATCGTTGTCAGGAAAAACAAATGGAAGCCCGCGTGAGTGGCGAAATGAAAATGCTGCAATCGTAGGTGCCTTTGCCAGGAGGCGCACCCGTTGCAAATAGCGGTTTTCTGGATCACGAATGTTCTTGGCGTCTGGATAGAACGTAGATAGAGCACTAACAGTACTGAGCATCATCCCCATGGGATGCGCGTCATAGCGGAAGCCCTCCAGGAACTTGGTAATGTTCGTGTGTACGTAAGTGTGAGTTTTGATCTCATCAGTCCAGCGATCGAACTGCTTCTGGTCCGGGAGTGCGCCTTGATTGAGCAAGTAGGCAACTTCAAGAAAGCTAGCCTTCTCAGCCAGTTGCTCAATCGGATAACCTCTATAGCGCAAAATGCCGCGCTCGCCGTCGATGAAAGTAATTGAGCTGCGGCAGGCAGCAGTACTCATGAAGGATGGGTCGTAAGTCATAAGCCCGAAATCCTCGGCATCGACTTTGATTTGCCTGAGGTCGTTAGCCCGGATAGTGTTGTCAGTTATCGCCAACTCATATTTTCGCCCCGTACGATTGTCGGTAATTGTCAGCGTTTCATTATTCACAGGCCGTCCTCTAAAAGACATCGATAACACATGGGAAGTATAGCAACACTCAAAGCCATCTTTTCGCTCGCAAAGCTGCTCGGATTGTAGCTTAATATCCTTAAGCAGATAGCTGTCTAGGTTTCTTACTGGAACGAATTCTGGGGAGCAGGGCAGGGTAGCATCTTTGAAGCCGTTTATCGTGAAGCGGAGAAAGCGCCTGTTTACTTCCGATTTTTAGTCTAGATTTTGAGTATATTCCTGCGGTTTCAGCCTAATCGTCAATCATAATGCGATGACCTTTTGGACAAGTAGCGTAAGTGCAGTCGTAAAAGCCGTCGTCAAATACAGGTTGGATGTCTGTCCAATGTTCGGAGCAGAACGCTAGTGAACATCGATGGCACCATGTGTCGACAGTATCGAGTAATTCCAGAAGTGGCTCGAGGTCTTGTTTTGCAATAGCAGCGCGAACGAGTTGCAGCTGTGCCCTGTCCAGAATTGTCAGCGTCTCGCCATGATTGACAACAAGAGAGCCCGTGCCCGATTTTTCTGACAGCCCGTAGAAGGGATGGCGGCTTTCAGAATCAACCACGCAAAAACTGGCACAGTCTTCTGCTCCGCAGAAAGCGCAGGGCATTGTGAATGACTCAAGTTTTACTGTTGTGCCGCTGAGCTCCTGTGTGGTCTTCTCGACTGCTTCTATGAGCTCGTCTGCATGTTTGTGAAAATCATTTTGTGCATTGAGAATATTCGCAGCTGATTCGGCGACCAGAATGAATAGTATTCCGCCGTCGTCTTCTAACAATTTCACCAGCTTGTGGACTTCGAGAAGTTGCGCTCTCAGATCAATTGATGTCACCGCAACTTTCAGTGCGTCGGCTAAACGAGTATCGGGAGCGTCGAGAAACTTGCCCAGTGTTGTTTCGATCCGTTTGAAGTTCGGCATGTATTCATCGAGAAATCTTCCAAAATTTGCGAATGTCTCTTCGGTCAGATTTTTGGTCTCTTGTGAAAGCTCGAGATCTTTGACTTCATTCAAAACGAAATCAACATTCTCGCGGATCGCGCTAACACTGCGCTTTAATTGCGCCCGGTTCATCATGAAAGTCACTAGTGCTTCGCTCAAATCTCTATTCCGAAATATTTGTGTGAATAGGTTCAGAATAACATCTGCCTGCAAATCCCAAATCTATAGTTTGACTGTGACCGTATTCGACAATATGGTGCCAGTCCAATAGCGCTTGTTTTTATCTGCCCCGGTGACTTTGGATGTGAATTTTGCGCTGAGTTGCACTGTTCCTTTTTCAACTCTTCGAAATGTTTTTGGGTCCCAGTATTTACTCAAGGGTGTTTGAATGGAGTATGTAGCTCCGCTCGGCAGTGGGACTTCAAATGGTTCCAGAGTTCCGGCAACGCCAGGAGGACCGACTAGCTCGAGTTCGGTTGACTTACCGGACGTATCAACGAGGACGAGAGTAATCGCCTCAGGATATTGATACTGCTTGTTCGGCACAAAGTTGTCCTTGCCCGCTCTGGTTGTGACTACTCCGGGCGCCAGCATGAAGCCGAGGTTTAGCATAGTGTCTTGCTCGCTGTTATTTCGTAGCGAAACATTCAACACATTAGCACCGGATGCCGAAAGTGAAATTTGCAGCCCGTTGTGTGGTGTACCCCAACTTTCAGCTGCCATGGACGCTACTCCTGAGATCAGGACCAATGCAACCACGAATGTCAAGGAGCAGATCCATCCCATTGATCTCCTTGGAAGCTTTCCCATATCTCCTCCGTGCTTTTCCACTTTCACATACTATTTGGTACAACAAGGCTTTAGAATCGTGAAAACCCTGGAGTTTAAAAGCGACGCACTTTCAGAGTTGACTTGTACGAATTGACGATATCACCAGGTCAGCTCGCACAGAAGATTGTTTCCTTCGGCAGTAGACATGATGACACCTTTTTCGAGTGCACGCGAAATGCAGATACTCAGTCACTAGCAACCCATTTATCGTATCTCGGTCCCCTTTATGGGTACAAATGTAAAATGGACGCTATCGAAACTCAAACAAAAGACAAATTCCAACAGAGGCTCGTTTGTGGCAGCTGCCACAAACCTCTCGAGTTTGACAGAGAAGACCCGGTAACAGACCTGCTTTTTCGGAGCTCGCGCTGCATTTGTCTCGAATCTGATCTCGAAAAAGCAAATGCCCTTGCAAGCGAGGCTTCAGATGCTGCAACGGCAAATATACAAGCTCCGACAGTCACTTTATCGGATGTTCAAACAATACTCGGGGAACAGTTTGAGGTAATTTCGGTTCTCGGCGTGGGCGGCATGGGATCCGTGTACAAAGTACGAGACAAGACCCTGGACAAAATATTAGCCGTCAAAATTCTCAGTGAGCAATTGGTTCAAGATCAAACCTCTCTGCGAAGATTTCGACAAGAAGCCCTGGCAGCTCAAGCGCTTACGCACGCCAATCTTGGCGCGGTCTATGGACACGGAATCGGCACTTCCGGTGCGCCGTACATTGTAATGGACTGTTTGGATGGCAAAGACCTGACAACATTGCTCAACCAACAGGGTCCGTTCAACGCTCAACGTGCTCTGCTCATTTTTATACAACTTGCTGAGGCAATCGATCACGCGCATGCAAAAGGAGTTGTGCATCGGGACTTAAAACCCAGCAACATCATCATCGAAAATCACGATCAGGCGGAAATTGCAAAAATAATCGACTTCGGAATAGCCAAAATTAAGAACGCTGATTCTCGTCCGACACAGCAACTTACTCAGACCGGCGAAATATTCGGCAGTCCTCTTTATATGGCGCCGGAGCAATGTATCGGCAACGAACAAGATGCGCGCACCGATATCTATTCACTGGGATGCGTCATGTACGAAGTACTGACGGGTGAGCCGCCATTCATTGCAGACAATGCCATGAAGACTGTACTAAAACACATCCAGGATGAACCAGTGCCACCATCCAAGAAAGCCACTGGCAAGATTCCAGAGGACCTCGACAAAGTGATTTTGCACTGCCTGGAAAAACAACCAGGCGATCGATATCAGACAGCAAGTAATTTGGCTTCAGATCTGCAAAAGATTCTCGAAGAACGAGCGGTGCAAGTAAGCCGTCCATCAATACGGATTGCCGCTCGGGCACAGCGCAAGGGATTAGTTAAACGGATAGGTATGACATTCGCGATCAGCCTCGTTCTTGCTGGAGGAATGTTCTACTTTTTCAACGACCCGTACGCTAATAAAACGGCGCAGGAAATCGAAATCGAAGGCTACATGCAAGAGAATGGTGCCGGCACTAAAAAAGATTACGCCAAAGCACTGAAGCTGTATCGACTGGCAAGCAAGAAGGGCGACACCGACGGACTCGTTTCAGAAGCGCTACTTTATGAAACAGGCAAAGGCGTTGAACAAGATTTCAAAAAGGCATTTGAGCTAAATCAGAAAGCTGCCGAGCTTGGCAATCCACTGGCAATGCACAACTTAGCATTGATGTACGAAAACGGGGAAGGTATTCCAATTGACTATAAACAGGCGATGTTCTGGTATCAGAAGGCTGCTGCGTTGAACAACCACAGTTCGGAAACAAATATCGGTGCGCTCTACGCTAACGGATATGGAGTACCACAAAATTACACCCAAGCATTTGAGTGGACATCACGTGGTGCAGAAGGTGGAATTCCCAAAGCAGAGTACTTGATGGGTTTACACTATCACTATGGATTGGGCGTTACTAAAGATTTGAAAAAGGCTATTAGCTGGTATACCCGTGCCTTTCAGCACGGCGAGGTGAACGCCTTGAATGGGTTGGGTGACCTTTACGGTCATAGTAAACCTCCAGATTTTGATCAAGCATTCCAATACTATGAAAGAGCCGCTGAACTTGGCGACGCAGCAGCAACAGTAAACCTGGGGCTTCTCTACGAATCGGGATTAGGCACCAAAAAGGATCTCAAAAAAGCGTTCGAATTATACACAACCGCTGCCAACATGAACGACATTGCGGCTTATCGCCAGCTGGCACGATTGTATAGAGATGGGATCTACGTGAAAAAGGATGCCAACACCTCGAAAATATGGACGGAGCGCTTGGAACAAGCGCAACACGAAAGTAACGCGAAATCAGGCGAAGCCAGCTATCAGGGCTCCTCACTCAGATCTCAAAGCAAAGCCCGTGAATGGTTCGAGAAAACGCGCAAGGAATCAAGCGAAGCAAAGGAAGATGTCGGAATTCACTGACAATTTACGAAGACATCAGGAGGCTCTGAGCCAGTTCTTGTCGATGCCGACTGCAGATCTGCGTATTCTTGCTCGAAAAACGGGAGTACCCAAAGACATTCTCAAGCGCTGGCGAGATGAAGGCGAGTGGATTGCTCTGCGTAACCAATATCGGTCTGCTCAGAGCGGTAAGAATGTGGATACATTGATGCAGGAGAGATCGCGTAACGTGCTTCACAGTTGTGATGTCGTGTTGCGCCTCTTGACCAGAGACTTGAATAGATATGCCAGGCAAGTGCAACCAGATCAACATCAGATGTTGCGGCTGATGCGCATAATCAACGAGTTCAATAAAATGGCGGTTGAAAGTATGGAAGAGTTGAGCTTTCTCGAGTCAAAGAAGGATGAACAGACTGACGTCGACTTCTAATACACTAACCGGGTGCTCTCTCACTATGACACTATGAGCAATACCAGTAGAATGTTCCCGAACAACTACAGCAAATGACTTATGAGCGCAAAACGATCCGAATTAAATCCTCATGGAAATCCGCTAGGCATTTGTCAACACGTGGCAGCGGCACCGGAAGATGGCTATATAACTTGGTTTAGCGGTAGCGGAAAGGAATTCTATTGGGTTTGTCTTGCTTGTTCAAACCAATTCCCAGATTTACCCGAAAGCCTACTGACATCCATCAATGAAATATTGGAAAATTGCCAAACTGAGGCTACCGCTTGTAATGGGGTAGTTGGCAGCCCCGAGGTCAAGCAACGTTCTTCTTCAATACACTTTGAATATTACGATTATCCACAGAGCTTTGATGGAAAAACAATCGATATTCAACCGCATTCAAAATCACCTGACGATTGGTTCGTACTTTTCGACTCTGGGGAACTTGCGATAATCAATCCTACCCAGAACAAGATGCGAACCCTCTTCCAACTGACTAACCTGGGATTCGACCTTGACGATGAGACGGAGCTGCGTATTGCTCCAAAGCATGATTTTGCTGCAGTTTTCGGGGCATCAAAACAACAAGGCTGCGTGTTCGATCTTCAGACTGGAGCAGTTTCTGCTCGTATCGACCGGGGTAACTATCGTCCCGAAAACAGCCGTTTTCCCGTTGCCTTCTTTGAATATAAATCTCAATCATTACTGGTTGTAGGCACAGCCTGGAATCGGCTAGACATCATAGATCCAGCCACTGGCAGAGTACTTACCGAACGCGAGACCACCTCCTCTACACAAGACAGTGGGCACCATGAACATCATCTAGACTACTTTCACGCCGAACTCGTGGTATCCCCAGGTGGAAACTGGATAGCGGACAATGGGTGGGTTTGGTCGCCCCGAGGAGTTATTCGTTCCTGGAATCTCGTAGATTGGCTCGAACAAAACCCATGGGAATCAGAAGACGGACCGTCTCTCAAAGAACTCGCAGATCGCGCTTATTATTGGGATGGCCCCCTCTGTTGGGTCGATAACTCGACAATTGCAATTTGGGGTTGGGGTCATGATGATGAATGGTTGATTCCAGCCATCAGATTGTTTGATGTAAAAACAGGTCACGAGCTGAATTGGTTTCCGGGTCCGCAGACACGTTCTCCGCGAGCGTGGACGCCAAAGAAACTTGCGCCGTCACTGTTTTACGACAACTATCTGTTCTCCGTACACGATGATCATGGCACCAGTGTCTGGGATGTTTCAACTGGTGAGCGCCTGCATACGGAGCCATCACTAGTACCAATTCACTTCCACCCGGTGTCCAAAACTTTTCTATCCGTAACGCCTGCTGGTATCCGCTTGAGCCGAATGAGCACCAAATGATTGCAAAATGAATGTGCTCACAAGTCCTGGTCCGCTGCCTAGACTCCCCTTCTCAATACGCCAAGTTCAGTGGGTAAATAGTAAATCAATGAACGCGTAAGAGCTAATCGAGTACCGACTTATGGATACTTATCACTGCTGAACCGCGATGCAGGTTGTGCGGGGTTCTTAGGCTTGCTCATGAATATGTCATCCAGGTCGCCCTGATCCATGGGCTTAGACCCCCTGCGAAAAATCAACTCGAGTGGAGTCGAAACCCTCTGGTAATTCCTACTGAGGTTGAGCGCCCTTAAATCAATTGATTTACGTTCTGCAGATACGAGAATAAGAAAAGGAACCATTTTCCCCTTAACGAGGCGTTCAGCATAGACTGGAACTCCCGCCAGTTGAGGTAAAAGCCCGATAGCGCAAGCAGCATTGTCAACCTTCGTGGAAGCAATTCCTGAGACAACACCGAGCTTGAAAATCGTCTTTTTAGTATTGAGATCACAACCTGCATAGTATTGGATTGTTACACCACTCTGTTTTGTGCGTTTTTCTAGTCTCATAAAATATTTCTGATCTGGTGATACCATTGGCGGTAGCAGTGAAACGGCGAGCAGTTTCGATAAGGACATTGCGGCGTATGTTCGGTTTTCTTCGCTCAATATCACTATTTCCGGTATCGCGTCAGCACGATAGATGGTCGAAACGGTTCCATCGTCTATCCGCAGTCCATCGTGCCAAACACCAACTCGGTGCCTGACACCGTCTTCGTGCTGGAGCACAAATTCCCAGCCCGGTTTTCCCGTCTCAGGGGCATGAGCACTAGCCGCAAAACCATTCGAATAGAACGAAAGGAATATGAATATGCCGGTCATCACCACAGCTTTTGGCATGGTGCCTCACTAATCCTGTACAAACATGGATTGCAAAAAGATAGACTGAAAAGCAACAGAAGCGGTTTCAGTCATGGTGTCCACCCGAATCATATCGTCGAGAAAATCGCGCAGCTCTGAAAGAAACGCGAAGTGCACGACCAGTCCATGCCCTCCAGGCAGGCAAGCAACTGACATGTGCTAGACCGTATGCTTGTCCATTTTCAGCACGATCACATTGCATGGAGCGGCGTCGACTATCTCGTCTGCCACGCTGCCGAACCAGATACGGCTAAATCCGTGGCGCACGTGACTCGGAGTAATGACAGCGTCAGCGTCAAATTTCTTGCAGGCGTCAGCAATAACTGCGGCAGTTTCACCGGACAGGATATCTACGGAAGCCTCGATGCCGAGTTTTTCCTTCACGGTGCGAGCCATCTCTGCCAAGAGAGTTTGCTCTTCTTTCCTCTCTTCAGCAGCGACATCCGGGATTCCAGCTACTGAAACATCCGCGAAACCCGGCACGATCACGTGCACCAGATGCATCTGCGTATCGCTTGGATAATTCTCTTTGACGATGTAATCGAGCGCAGCGCGTGCACTTTCCTCGCCTTCTATAGCGACTATGAGTTTCATGTTTCTTCCTCCCGACAAGCACAGCTAGTAGTATCGCAAACTTGACAACAAATATGGGAAGAGCGAGCACAATCCCGTGCAACTTTAAGGCAGAGCTGACCGAGCAGAACAACAGACTAGCGCTAGCGCGAACCGCTTCACCCCCTCAGTCAGGACCTCTGCTAGCGAGCAACTTTTGGCGTGGGAATCCGCTGCAAGACACCTTCCAGTGTTTTAGTCTGTTCGACAATTCTTTCACTTTCTTGATTAATTACCTTGAGGTCGGTCTTGTCTGAATCAAGCAGATTATACAAATTGGCTATACCTTCAGAGATTCTTACCAGGCTCAGATCCCAATCCGCCGCCAGCGCGACACTGCCGACGTCACCGGCTGTGATGGCATCAAAATTTTTGATTGAAGGCGACACAGCTCGAAGAGAGTTGACCATTGATTCAATCTCACTGGTTCTTATCAGGATCACTGGCGCTCCGAGAGATTTTACAGCTGTAGTAGCACCTGACTCCGACTGATCATAATTGATGATATCGGTTGTGCTTGTGGACTGATTTGCCGAGGATTCATTTTTCAACTGAGTTGCTTCGAGTGCGATCTGGTCCACTAGTGACTTGATCTCGAATTTAGTTTGAGAATCTAAAGGCGTATTCACTGAAGATCTCGCCAGCCTTCGCTCAAGACCAGAGCATAAGACATCAGTCCCTGCAAGACTTTTCGTCAGGTCGCCGCTAGCGATGGTTGATTCCCGCCCAAGCTGGAATAGGCTATCGGCGATGTTTGCATTTGAAACAATTTTTTCGATATGACAGATGGACGCCAATTTATCCTTGTCAAAGATCAGCCAGTCGACGGGGAGCTTCGATTCCTGATCGATTGCGAGTCTCTGAATGACCATGTTGTCGGCACCCAAAAGTTCGAGAACCAGAGCTCGCCCCAGACCAGGATAGGAGCAGGGTGACGGACTAGCAACCAGATTCTGTCCTCCCGCCGCATGCAGCACCCCCTCTAACAATGTGGCCAGGTCTGACTCGACTATGCTGTATCCATTCGGAGTCTTGAGCAACTTTGAATTGGGAGAAAGGCTGACAATGATACCTCCCAAGAAACCACCAGCTTTTGCCTTAATTTTGCCATCAGCTTGCTTTACGACGACAGAACCACTGTGACTCCCCGCGTCTATAGCTTCGAATCGGATGAGATCAGGCGTCTTGAAATAAAAACGACCTTTCTCCGTTACCGGTTTCTGCTTTTGGAACGTTGTCAAACTGGATTCGTACCAGTAATCGTGCATCGCTTTGACTTTTCCCAAAAGGCTATTCAATAGCGGTTTGCCATCGTTAGCACCAAACTTTGGTATCACCATGCTGTCAGGCGACTGATTGGCTGGCGCAGCGGAGGCAGGTGTTAAAGACAAGAAGAGAAGAGATAAAAATCCAAACAAAACTACGCGCTGTTTCACAGGTTCAAACAATTTAGCCTCACTACATAGATCTTATCGACGATGCCAAAAACGAAATATTCACCAATCATTATCGCAATACTGCTGCCCAAAAGCGAGTTAGCGCTTCTGCCAACGCTTCTCGTCAATACCTGGTATTCCGTCAGAGGAAAGTGCCGGCGATTTGGAGCCAATAATTTTCTTCCATTTAGGCTGATCGAAAAGGTAATAAGCGAACCAATCTCCGTTGGTTTCCAGGGAAACAAAACGGCGCGCATCACCTAATTTCTCCAGAGTCTTATTGACGAAGGCAAGGATATCTTCCAGTCCGTCGACCGGGAATGTTTCCCGCTTGCCGTCTTCAAATTCCACTGAAAGCATGACAGTCTCGCCAACGACATCCTGCCTCTGCACGGAGCTGTACTCAATTTGCTTCAACACCGGCTTGCCAATAATCTGACATATTTCTGCTACAACGTCTGAAGTTTCCTGACCGTACCTCCAGTCATGATGCAAGAAACCATCTGTGATGGCACGCGCAGAAAGACCAGGTTCCGAGCTGTCATAATAGACTTGTAAAAAGTCGATCGGTTCAAGTTCATCGTCAGCATCTTCCAGCTCCAGATCGAGTTCTTGCAAAATCCGCGTCATCTCTTTCTTCGACAAATCAGCAAGCAAGCCTTCCTTCTGCAGTGTCTTTATAGCCTTTCTGAAAGGCTGATTGTCAGATGGGATGCGAGGCATCTTCTCTCCAGACATCTCAAAAACAGGACGAGCTTCTTCGTAGCGCTGCAGCCGCCACAAGAGGTTTCTCAATTTGACCAGGAAATAGGTCTTACGCGTAGCGGCGTCAGCGGTGGTAGGGCTAAACAGAGCCAATCCAGCCTTGTATTCAGCGATGGCTTCGTCAAGATTCCCGCTTGCTTCGAGGTCGCCTGCGCGCAAGTAGCTTTCTGCAATTTCGTCCATCGCCAAATCTCCATCTCTACAATGCCGGCCGTTGATACTAATTCAGAATCTCGCTGACCTTCAAGCGATCAAGATTAGAATAGTGAGAATCGCGCCTGCAAATTCAAAAAGGCCCAGGAGCACAAGCCTTTGTACGATACTACAACTCGAGGATTGAATCCGTATAAAATGGTCGCAGATATGTCGACCGGCATCAAGTACGAACTCAACCGCTGAAGTCCAAATAGACGCGGAGCAAAGAGCTATCCAAACCTGCTCGAAATTACTCAGGAATTTGATGATTGCATCGTAAATCACCTATCAAACTAATGCAAAACACAACCTTAATCAACTCGATTACTGGAAAGTTATTAGCATTTACAGCTTTCCTGATTTTATTGGCTGCACCTGCGCGAGCAATAGCGACATTTTCCAATGGAATGATCAATTACCTAACCGATTTCAACCAGCACACCTATCTCCCGTCCGATGGCAAGCTACGTGGACTAACAGATTCTGAAGGGCATGAAATTCTGCCGGTCAAATTTGCAAACATTCAATACTTTGGCCACGGAATATTCCTGGCTACCGATCCCGAGCCTAAACACAAATACTATTTCGGAAAGAAGCGGCATTTTTTCAATATGAACGGCGTGGAGTTAGGTTATAAATTACCAACAAACGCGGTGCTTTTAACGGTCTTCTCGTACGGTGCCGCGTCCGAAAAAAATCGCGATCTCGAACTTGAAAATCTTCCATCCGACGCCGTTTTAGTAGCAGGCTACAACGACGGTAGTCAATCACTGTGTGACAGATACGGCAGGATTCTAATTGCCCCGAACAGCGGAAAGATTCTGTTCATCGGGCCAACGCTAGCATTCCTGGATAAGGGATCAAAATCATCGATTGTTGACTTCAAAAATGGAATCGCCACCCCTTCAAAGCAACAGTATGAGCCTGAGAGCTTCCCTCCGCCGCGGCCGACCTACGAATTTCCCAAGAACCGACTGATTAAGATTAGCAACAATGATGATGGTTCATTCGATCCAGTTTATTGGAAGGAACGAAGAACTTATCCAATCCCAATACTCTGTATGCTGAACCGATTTTTAAGAGATCATGACCTAATTGGCATGTCCAGATCTGCAGTTGAAAAATGGTTGGGATCTTCGGAGACAGCAGTCGGAAAGATATGTGGAATCAATTCGACGTCCAGAAGCAGATTAGAAGACATGATCGCCGACTCCAACTCGAACATATATCGTTTTCCCTTTGAAGGATGCGTCCCTTACTTCTCGGGCATAAGAATCGTATTCACTAATAACAGAGTCTCGCACTGGAATTTCGTCGACGAATCACATGATTCGTCACCTATAAGCAAGAACGTAATACTTAAAACTGGATTTGGCGAAGGAAATCGTCGTTTACTAGCAGCACGAATAGGTGAGCATCCAGACTCGGACGAGGACGGATTTCCGTTACTCGAAAACAAACCGGAAAAATCATCGCCACAGGAAAAGAATCACACTAACTCAGCGAATAAATAAATCGCCCAACACGGGAACGAATTACTCTGACTATGATGACAGCTTGCTGAGAAACGCAAAGGAACGAATTTGATGAATCGGCAAAAATTTTGGAGCATCATCTCGACTGCGAAACGGCGTGATCTTTTGAACGATGACCAACAATCAGCGTTCAATGGTATTTGCAAGCGATTGTCGACTGAGTCATCAGCCGAAATAGAGTCATTTGCCGATCAATTGGCGGAAGCTCTTCGTGATCTTGACACTTCCGCACTTTTTTCACACTGCGCAGACGCCACCCCAGACAGCTTTCTGTACGCCCGATGCTTTGCTATCGGAATGGGAGAACAATTCTATCAGTCCGTACGCACATCACCATCCAAGATGCCTCCTGCTACGGAATCCTTTGAGCTATTGCTTTACGCTCCACAACAAGCTTGGGCGATCTCACAAGGTACTGATCCAGATGATTGGGATTACAAGTCGAAAATCGATTTTGAAACGGGCAGCAATCCAGATGGTTGGCCGCAAATATGCAATCTAAGAACAATAACATTTCGTGATTCACAAGCGCTGAACAAGTCGTTACGCGAACTAAACAGCTTTGCGTCCCTTGCTCTGACCGCTGATGAGGTAGGAGCCATTTACGTACAAGAATTGGATAAGCTTGCATTTAGCACAAAACAGCTCAGGCATTTAGTTTTGCAACTTCAAGTCGATAATAGCGACATTTGCATTAGGGCGCCAAAAGACGATACCGAAATCTATCCGGTAAAAATAGAAACCAATTGGTATGTTTCAGCAGCGGCGAGCGACAGGAAGAATTTCTTCGTACAGTCTATAACCGACAGGCTAAAGCACATTTGTCTACGCGATGACTTAGACCCGGAAAAGGTAAACAGAGTAAATGCCATACTTTCCTGAGCGCATAAAAGAAATAGACACTGAACAACTCAAATAAATAGAACAAACGGCGCGGTATGCGTTCCGTCCACGTTTATACGGAGTACGATTTTGGAATTTGACCTCCTTCACGGACTTTGCCCCGAGCGAATGAAGTAACATTGTCTTTTGGCGGACCAAGGGAGTTATCAAAGCAATGAATCTGGTCTTTAAATATGACAATACAGAAGATGACCATATTACGGCATTCAGTGCCTTATTGGACGAGCATGGCGGTGACGAGCATTCAATTACTCAAGAGCTCTGGTCAAAGCTAAGATACGATTCTTACTTGCCGTTGACTAAAAGTTACATTGAAGCAAACGAAGTAGGCAAGATTTCTGACTACTTATTGGAGCAGTTCGACAATGGCATTTATGGATTTGAGTTCTTTACCCTCGTCAGCGATGCCTTAATCGCCAATGGTGATAAGAACAGATTGACAGATTTTTGGAAATCCATAGTTCTAACCCGGTTTAGTCATAGACATTATGAGGCTGTTGGCAAGTCACTTCAATTAATGCGGGATGCATTTTTAAAGCTTGAAGGATCGACCGAAGAGGTTGATGAACTGCAATCTCAGCTTGAGATAAAGCGGCAGAGACGAAAGAAAAGACAAAGTCCCGCTCCTCCCGAAAACAGAGTTGCCCCAAGTGAATTATCAGAGACACGATTTTGGAATCTTATAGGACAGTCGAAGAGGCATGAAGAAAACAGTTACGCTCAAGTTTTGCTGCGAACCGAGAATCTCAGGGATTCATTGTCACGTCTTACCGCAACTGAAATCAAACAATTTGCCGACATCTTCCGCCAAAAATTGAATGAGTCCTATACATGGGAGCTCTGGGCATTAGCTTACATAGCCTTTGGTGGCTGCAGCGATGATGGATTTGAATACTTTCGAACATGGCTGATCTCAGAAGGTCAGGAAGTGTTCGAACGTTTGATAGACAAACCCGAGAGCATACTTCAGCTGGGCATAAGACCTTGCAAACTCGAGAGTATGCTTTATGTTCCGGAAGAACTTTACTCAGAGATGACAGGAGAAGTTTTGGAGCTGTCTGTACCTTCGTTGACTGAACCATCAGGGGTGGAATGGGAAGAGTCCGAAGAAGTTTTACAAGAACTCTATCCAGCCATCTATAAGCACTTTAGTAAATGAATTAACGGATATGATGACGTGAAGAATCATCGAAAGAGCGCTACTCAATGTTAGAAACAGAATTTTGGCACTTGATTGCCGAGTCAAGAGCAGCACTCAGAGAAGCTCACGTCGATATTCAGGAGCAATCTGAAGTTCTAAAATCTAAACTGATTTCGCTTGGACCTCAACCAATCATCGAATTCAAGGTTGTTTTCGAAAATAAGTTTGTCAATGCAAACAGTTGGGAGTTGTGCGCGGTGCAATTTCTGGCTTTTGGAATTTTTACTGATACTTCTTTTAACGCGTTTCGAGCGTGGTTGATTGCTCAAGGAGAAGAGGTTTACGTGCGAGGCGTCAAGGAACCGAGCACTTTGGCTGATCTTTTGAAAGAAGAGGACTCGTTATCACTCCTCGACAGCGCAGAGTACTTTCTTTACTGTGCAGATCTGGCGTACGAAGAATTGATAGGCAGGGATATTTGGGATGACGTTCCTGAGGACCTCCCGAAAGACACGATGGAAAGCGACCAAACATTTGACGAAACGAACATTTGCCAGGTCTATCCGCACCTTTGCAAGCTTTTCGGTTATACACCGAGCTAGAAACTTCGAAAGCTGACACAGTCTTCAAAAATTCTATGAAGCTGGCGCTCCCGACAGCAATAGTCGCGCAAAATCACCAAGCGTTCTCACACCCTCAATATGATAATCCGAGTCAAAGTTCCGAGCGATCCAGTTCTTACAGAGTGCGAAGACCACCATGAAATAGATGAACTCGCTGATGACAATTTGAGAAACAAAATTGACGGGAAGCACGAGGTACATCATGACTGTTAGTCCAACGCAACTGAACAATGCAGTAATGAAGGCTGACGCAAACAATTTCTCGAACCGCGAAACTGGAACTGGAACTAAACCTGGTGCCAGCTTCGACGCTGCCAGCAAGACTGCTCCTAAATGTTCATGCAGCAACGGATCTAGGGGCGTCGAAGGTTTCGCGCCGGCGACCGGAATTCCGGCATCCAATAATGCCGTGCGTAAAGCAAAAAAGGCGCCGGCCGGCAAACACTCTATTCCAGCAATTTTAAAGGGAGCGATAACCCTTCGTTTAGCCCCCTGAGCAGACACAAATTGACAGAGTGATTCAAGAGTCGAGTTAGGCTGAAGAACTTCGGACCAGACTTCCGTGCTAACTGAAAGATTGAACAATGCGTTCAGAGCCTTTCCAAGCTGCTTCGCCTCGGCCAAATCGCAGGACCACTGCCAGTCCTCGATTCTGGTTTGAAAGCTGAGGTCAATGTCTTCGCATTCTGAATCAATGGCCGCAGAGAATCTATACCAATCACGCCAGAAAGCGAGAACATCGCTTGGCGATAAGTTTTCCTGAATTGTGCACGATGAATTCTTCATGATTTGCCATGTCAACGAGCTCCTACTATTCTACCAGCGAACAATCAGGTCGTTCCCAACAATGTGCT
Organism: Candidatus Melainabacteria bacterium; assembly: GCA_003963305.1. Lineage (NCBI taxonomy): Bacteria > Bacillati > Candidatus Melainabacteria > Candidatus Melainabacteria bacterium. The sequence continues at coordinate 31,112 of RXJR01000004.1, forward strand.
CTCATGGAGCATGCGTTTCGGGCCTACCTGGAAATCACTTGGCTCATCATTAGGTCATGGCAATTCTCATCTTGCATCCGCGGCACTTATGTCATGATTGAAATACGCAAGGACTGAACAGATGTCGGAAACAAAAAAACCTCAAATTGCTCTGGACAGCGATTTTTCAAAACCGCTGCAACCTCCCAACCCAAGAATGCTGGGTCACACAGCCGCGCTTAGGTGAGTTTGCTATTGATGCAATCCCCTGAGCCGGTACTCAAGCTTGGGAGGAATAGCATGATATCGAGCAACGATTTTCGTCCTGGTCTTACAATTGAATTTCGACAATCTGTCTGGCAAGTAGTGGAAGCGATGCACGTGAAGCCAGGAAAAGGCTCAGCGTTTGTTCAAACACGCTTACGCAACCTGCAGACAAGCGATGTTTTGTCGGTGAACTTTCGTGCAGGAGAACGCATTGAAGCAGCAAATGTTGAAAATAGAAAACTAGTATTTGTCTATCGAGACTTTGAACAACTCATCTTGATGGACAGGGCCGGCACTGAATCGTTCGAACTTGAAGCAAAGCACTTTGGTAGCGACTTAGACTTGCTCAAAGAGGGCCTCGAGGATATTGCCGTAATCACACATCGTGGAAAAGTAATACGAGTAGAACTGCCTAATATGGTGGACCTGGAAGTGCGCGAAACGCCACCAAACGAGAGAGGAAATACAAATTCTGGAGGTGGGAAACAAGCACTTCTAGAAACTGGCGCAGTCATCATGGTTCCTTTTCACGTTAAAAGGGGCGACAAAATTCGAGTCGACACACGCACGCGCACATACGTGACCAGGCTTTGAAGAGCAGCCTACGATAACACTACCCCATGGCGCCAGCAAACAGAGCCCGGTGCGACTCCTCGGTTAGAAGCTGTTCTTTAGTCAGCGCGCTGTTCAATTGCATGATACGAGCAATCAGCCCAGTCCATCCCGTTTGATGGCTGGCTCCGATGCCGGCGCCGTTGTCGCCATGGAAATACTCATAGAACAAGACCAAATCGCGCCAATGCGGATCGGTCTGGAATTTCTCTGAGCCACCATAGACGGGGCGGCGACCATCTGATCCTTTCAAAAATATCGAGGAGAGACGATTGCAAAGCTCCGTAGCCACTTCGAAGAGAGTCATCTCGTTTCCAGATCCGGTCGGGCACTCGATTTTGAATGAATCACCATAGTAGGAATAGATATTCCAGAGCGACACCAGAAGCAGTGCATTCACCGGCATCCAGATCGGACCACGCCAGTTGGAGTTGCCACCAAACATACCTGTGTCTGATTCACCGGGCAGATAGCCGACTCGAAACTCCTGCCCGCCATGCTTAAATACAAATGGATGATCTTGATGGTGCCTCGACAGCGACCGAATTCCGTAAGGGCTGAAAAACTCGCTTTCGTCGAGCATCCGAGACAGCGTGCGCCTCAGTTTAGCCTCGCTGAATAGCGACAGCATGCGCCGGTTCTTCACTCCTGGCTGAGTTGGGTCATGCATATTGCCCCAGAGTTCAGGATGTCGCGACAGAAACTCCTGACTCTGTTTAGCAAAAGTGGGAAGTTTTTCGAGATTTTTCTCTTCAATAACGACAATCGCCGATAGTGGCAACAACCCAACCATCGATCTCACTTTCAGGCGAAGTGAATGCCTATTCGGCAGGCGCAAAACGTCGTAGAAGAAACCGTCTTCCTCATCCCACAACTCATCGCTGTGTTCGCCGAGCCGGTCCATCGCCCCACCAATCCACAATGTATGCTGGAAAAACTTCAAGGCAAAGTCTTCATAGAGCGGATCGTGCAGTGCCAATTCGATAGCGATTCGCAACATCTGTTGGCTGAACAAAACCATCCACGCCGTTCCGTCAGCCTGTTCGAGACGCCCTCCAGTCGGCAATGGTGAACTGCGGTCAAACACGCCGATGTTATCCAAACCAAGGAATCCGCCTTCGAATACGTTGCGCCCGGTTGGATCCTTGCGGTTAACCCACCAGGAGTAATTGACCATCAATTTCGTAAATGCATACTTGAGGAAATCGATATCGCCCTTGCCACCTTGACGTTCTTTGTCGTGCAAGTAAATCTGCATGGTTGCGAAGGCGTGCACTGGCGGATTGACATCACCAAAGTTCCATTCATAAGCCGGCAGTTGACCGTTGGGATGCTGATAGTCGTTGCGCAACATCAAGTCGAGTTGTTGCTTGGCGAAGTCCAGGTCGACCATACCCAGCGCCACCGTGTGAAAAGCCAGGTCCCAAGCCGCATACCATGGGTATTCCCACTTATCCGGCATCGAAATAACGTCTTCGTTATACATATGATGCCAGCCGCTATTTCTCACCTTACCCAGATTTTCGTGGTCCTGCAAAAAGTCGGCATTGTGATCTTTCAACCAGCGATCGAGATCGTAGTAGAAATACTGCTTGGACCAGAGCATACCCGCGAGCGCTTGACGAAACACATTGGCTTTATCGGAATCAGATTTGATATCTGGTGGCATAATCGAATTGTAGAATTCATCTGCTTCATTCTTTCTCTGCCGAAATACGTCTTCAAATCCCTTGAATGGCTCTGCAAGCTGCTGGGGAGCAGACAGGCTCAGTCGCAAACAAACAGACTCGGAGCTTCCAGCTGCCACCATTAGTTGATAATGAGGTGACACCTTGGTGCCCATATCCGAATTGACAGCGGCACTCTGCTTGTGAACAACGTAATTATTGATCCCATCTTTCACATAAGCACTTGTATTGGGCGTGCCGAAAAGACGCGCGTTGTTGGTTTCATTGTCACAGAAGAGCAATGGAGCGTCGCCCTGGCAATACAGATAGTAGTCAACCATAGACTCCTGAAACAACGGATCTGTATGGTGAGCATGAACAATACTGTGTGGCGAACCGGGAACACTTCGCATAACGGGTTTAGAACCACCCTCTGCCCAGGACCAGGTATTGCGGAACAACAGAGTCGGCAAGACATGGAGCGGTGCAGCGTCGGGTCCCCGATTAAAAGCCGTGATTTTGATCAGAATGTCTTCCGGAGCAGCTTTCGCATATTCGACAAAGACGTCGAAATAACGATCGTCGTCGAATATTCCCGTATCGAGAAGCTCAAACTCCAGCTCATGACGGCTACGCTTCCGGTTGGTGTTGACCAACTCAGCGTAAGGAAATGGACGTTGCGGGTACTTGTACAAGTACTTCATGTAGGCATGCGCGGGCGAGCTATCGAGGTAAAAGTACTGTTCCTTTACATCCTCGCCATGGTTACCTTCGCTGTTTGTCAGTCCGAAGAGCCGCTCTTTTACAATCGGGTCCTGCCCGTTCCATAAAGCCAGAGAAAAGCACAAAATTTGATGGTCATCGGAGATTCCGGCCAGACCATCCTCGCCCCATCGATAGGCACGGGAACGTGACTGGTCGTGAGAGAAATAGGCCCAGGCATCGCCATTATCGCTGTAATCTTCGCGAACTGTGCCCCACTGGCGCTCACTCAGATATGGTCCCCACTTCTTCCAGTTCTCTTTGCCTGTGCGAGCCTGTTCGAGTCGCTCTAATACGCTTCTTGCTGCATTCCTGGCCATAAGTTCCCCTGACATGTGCTGGTGCCGCAGAAAATATACCTCAGCAGTCGGCGCAAATCAGCAAAAGATCGACAATCGGCTACACATCGCAACGTTAGGAAGACTAGACCATGGAGACTAAAACAGACAAAATGTCTATCTGCCCAGTCCGTGCGTGTTCCGCAACCAAAACAATTCGATCAGCCCTTACGCTTTTCCGCTACTAAAACGACTCGCTCCGAGCCGAGCGCATATTCATCGCCCTCAAGCGATCCAAACAAGTCATCGACAAACAAGCCGGCTCTCGATAGCATCGAGCAAACTTCGCCTGACGTGTAAATCCAGTGCGTTGCGTGCCGAGATTCTTGTTTGCCGTCACGAATAAAAGTGTATTCAGTCTGCACGCAACTCTCGCGCGGATCGTAGTGATTTTCAATGAGCATGAGCATGTCGCCCACACGCACCCACTCTCGTTCTGCGCCGTTAACGAGAAACGTTTCCGCAAGCATGCTGCTTTCAAGTACAAACTTCGCTCCCACTTTCAGACATTCACCCACTGACTGAAGCATTTGCTCGGTTCCTTCACGATTGAAGTAACCAAAACTGTTGCCAAAACAGAAGGCACCGTCAAACTTTGTCTTAGAAGAAATTTTGCGCATGTCGCCCTGAATGAATTCAACTGCGCCATCTTCAAAATTAATAGAAGCAGCCCGTTTCGCAGCATCATCGAGAAATTCCTGACAAAAATCCAGCCCGGTAACTTTGTAACCAGCTTCGGCCATTGGTATCGTTAGCCTGCCGTTGCCACAAGGTACATCGAGCAGATGTGAGCCGCTTTGCTCAAATATTTCCTGCAAGAAGGCACATTCATTTTCCGTCTCATCTTCTGTCTTTGCCTGCCGCCAGAGATCCAGAGCTGCTCCAGTAAAAAAGTCTCTGTACCAGGTGTCGCGCGAAGTTGAGGTTGACACGAAGATTATCCTTATGAATTCAATTGCAATTGCAATACTACTGCATTGTGCGCATCAGAAAATATCGTGAATCCCCATCGCATCAAGTTGTTGCAGGGTGGGGAATGACTTCGTTCGAAATCGCGGTGGATAGTCGTGCGTCTGTTCTATCCGATCGCCGACTAAAGGCACTGCATTTTCCCAGCTGGTTCGCGCAACAATTTTAGGTGCACCGCCTGCCGTGCCAATAAACGTAATCGCATCAGTTTTCGGCAGCAACGAATCCACCCCCTCCGTCCATGTGCACATACTCGCCAGACGTTTGTCCTGATGCTGAGCGACAGTGAAGTCTGCAACAGTAACATCGCCTATCAATACATCTGCGGAAACGAGCAGTTCCTTCTGAAGATAGTATGCTCGACCGAAGTAGTTCGTCTGCGCGCGATGAAGCGCAATATAGAATCCGGCTTCCTTATTCTTGTCCGGAACATAGTTAAGAAGTTTTCCGTTCCTGGAGACAACCACGAATGGTGGCAGTGAGCTTTTGTCCAGTTGAGAGACCCCGAAAGCGACACCGATAACACTTTCAGTTCCAGTCACAATGAGCTTCGACGGGCTCAGCAGAAACACAATTTTTTCACCTTTCACCGGCAGTCCCTGCAGGAAAATGTGTTCGTGAGCGATCCTTGCTGCATCATATCCGTCGTTCCACATCGATTCGTGGTACTCCGGCATGTCATTTTTAGTATCCACAATCGATTCAAAATTGTAGTGCTTTGTTGCACCCGATAAGTTACGAGAGGCTCTATCGAATACTTCGTCAGCAGTGACTTTCCAGATATCTAGTAGCGCCGATGTAACGTGCACCAGCGAAGTGCCCGTGTCAATTATCGGACTCAAGACCAGCGCACCAGCGATCGCGATTAACACAGGGGTTCCAGCAGCAACGCCGTGATCTCGCCGGGCTTTGTAGTAGTCCAGCATTACTTGTGATCGGTCAAGAATGGTCAGCATCAAATACGGTGCAATGGACTCATAATTGGAGACATCAGGTGTGCCCCTGGACAATGAAGCAACTTTCTTGAGAAGCTCGGGTAAGTTGTTCGGCTCGTTAGAATAATCCGCATAAAAATTAGCAAGATTGATTGTCTGGAGAGGATTACCAGTGCCAGATTTCAAAACGAGAGCAAAATTTTGACGGTCAAAATGTAACGTGCCATCGAACTGCAACTCGACAAGATGCGTCGCCACAGATTCAGCGAATTCTTCCGGCGGCAAAATCAGTCTCATGATGCTCTCACCTCCAGTCGATCTAACGCTTCATTCATGCGAATCTTCTTTCGATACTGGAACGACTCTCTGAGCTGTCACTATCTTGGAGGAAATATGATCCTTCTCCCCGAAGAGGTGAGAGAAAATCGAAGATAATTTGTTGGGTGAACCATTCTGGCTCGCAACAAGCTTAAGACCGTCTCCCGGCGTATCCGTAGACCACAGGTTTGCAATCAGGTTATAGGGGATCGTGTGCCCGATCAGACCGTGATCCAGGGCAGTGAAATCGATCCATTCAAATTTCAACATCCACTGCGGTTGCTTACCCTTAGAAGCTTCCGTTGCATTATTCGAAGCACCATCTGTAGTTCCCGCTTTGGTTTCGTCTTTGGGCACAACAGAATTCAAAGCGTCACCAAGTATGCCAGGCAATGAAAGAGGTGCCGAAACGGAAGACAGCAGCGAGTCAGCAGCCTGACCGAGGCGAGTGTAACCACCAAAAATAAGCTCGGAAAGAGGCAGCGCCTTGTCCTTGTGCGAAAACAAAATGCGAACCTTAGGCTGCGGAAGAGAGTTTGTCTTATCTACGGCACCAACCGAGTCAGGAACATCAGCACCGGCCGAGCCCGAGCCTTCGATCTTCGTAGTAGCACCGGCCGAGCCCGAGCCTTCGATCCTCGTAGTAGCACCGGCCGATCCACTGTCCTCGAGTTTGGTCGCTCCGCCTTCAGAATCTACACCATCGACCTTCGCCTGAGCAGCTACCTCAGGTCTGGAAGATTTAACGACCTCCGCCCTGGTTGCAACTTCGCTGTGCTCGTCTTTCTTTCGTGCATAGCGGTACAGATAATGAACAAAAGTTTCTGCGTCGAAATCAGGATCGACTAGATACATCTGCTGAAAAATATGTCGTCCCTTCAACACGGGCGCAGAATGGACAGCAATTCGATTACCCATACTGTGTGCGATCAGGTTGAAGCTGATTCCGGATTTCTCCCTCACATGCGCCAGCTCATCCAGCATGCTGTCAAAATGCTCCTGGCTCCACTCATTGTTGCCGAGGTCTACCCCATACTGGCCGAGCCGTCCCTTCGAGGGCCAGCTGTAGAGAATTACCGGGCGTCGAACCGCGTGCTCCAGCAGAGCCGCGGATTGGGCAGCATTAGCAAATGGAGTGTTGAATCCGTGCACCAGAACAAAAACTTCTTTGGTGCCCGATTTCTTTGCCGCTTCAATGATGTATTTTCCAAAGTCATCAAGACTAGCTGTTTGTCGCTGAGTTCTCATATTCAAAACTTTGTCCGGTGATCGCGGCGATTCAACCCACCCGAGTTGCTTCTCATCTTCACTGACGGATTTATCAGTTTTAAGTACGTAGTCGAGCCAACCGAACCGCAATTCATCGATTGTGGTCAGATCTTCATTTTTCCGCTGGGGCCCATAGCCCTTCTTGGTCGGGGCGCGGTCCGTGACATACAGAACTGGAATAGTTACGTACGACCTCTTGACTTTAGTCGTTTCAGCGCGAACCGCCGTCCCCATCGCCAAAAGGGAGCACAGAGCGAGCAATACTGTGTTTAATTTCATATGTGACCTACCAACTCACCTGCCCATTTTACAAGTTTCTCGCCGAACCTTTCGATTATGACCCGCCTCTCATGCACCTTTCGTCACTGTGTAATCCGCAAAACGTAGAGAACGACAATCCAAGTTGATCAAACACTCAGCGCGAATGTGCCCGGCTCGAATGCATTGACCGACTATTGCAGCCTCATAGTCACCATATACAGTGTCACCAAATGCCTTGTAGACAGAAATAGCAAAGCGATAAATACAAGCCAAAATACAAGCAAAAACACGCTCCAGAAACCGCAAACCAAAGCTCGCTTCAGAAACTGAGAACCAGCCTGATATCTAGTGCAAAGGCTCGAACAAATCAAGTTGCACGTTGCGATCTTTCAGATATTCCTCAACATGGCAATGCGGCAAAGCTGCCTTAAGCCGCGCCACATCATTCGGTTTGAAATTCTTGCTGCTGTAAATTAGCTTTTCCAAATTCGACAACTGCTTGAGATACTTAATACAATTGCCAGTCATAAGATTATCCGACAAAAACAGCTCTCTCAGGTTCTTTAAGCCCACCAGTGATGCAATTCCGGAATCGGTGATCTTATTGAACTCGAGTTCCAGCTTTTCTAACTGAGTCAGCGAAGCAATCTGCTGCAATCCTCGATCTGTGATTTGGCAGCGAGTCAAACTAAGAACTTTCAAATTCTTGAGCCCGACTATATTCTCCAGCCCTGCATCACCAATCGAATTACTGGACAGACTTAGATTTCGCAACGAGACCAGAGGCTTTAAATAGACCAGCCCCTTGCCGGTTACTAACGTCGACTTCAACCGCAAATTCTTCAATTTCGTCAGTTTGTGCAGCCAGCGCAGACCTGCATCGCCAATTTCAGTCTCCTCAACATCGATGTCCTCGAGACCCGTGAGGTTCTCAATGTACTTCAACTGGTCGTCTTCAACTTCCAGACTGGCCAGTACCAGTCGCTGAATACCGTCTGGAGGAAGATCCTTCAGGGGCGAAAGGTCATGAGCCGCCTCATACGCGAGGCGCAACTCGATGTTCGCATTAGCGGGAACCTCGATCCTCCCCTTAGCTTGTATTGTGTTGCCCTTAGACCTGTTAATTCGAAGAACGCCAATCGACTGTTTGGCGGGGAACTGCAGCACTCGGACCGCGCTGTTCCCACCAGCGAGAGCGGGCAGAACGAGAGTTCCACTGAGATCAAACATGAAGGCAAAGCAGAACGTAAGGGCTACAACAAATCGAACAGCACTAATGGCTGTCGAAGGAATTACGTTCGCCAGACCTGCGCATCGAAAATTTCTCACACCGTTCGGATTCATTCGAGTCTATGTCAATAATCAAATGTCTGGATTCCACTTATTCCAATTACATTGATTCTTGCACACCCGGTTAAGGTGGTCCAATAAAACGACTCGAACGCCGCGAGAATTAGCTTTCCGGCTTTTCGCTGGGCAACTTCTGCCATTCCGCCTGCTGGTCCTGACTGAATACCTCAGAAACCTCGATGAAGCAGTCGGCAGCACCGGTCGGACACTCCTCGATGCACTTGAGGCAATTATTGCAGACCTCGGCGTCTATGCAGTAACGACCGTAGATAGCCTTGATGGCTTTGATCGGGCAAGCTAATTCGCAAGCCGAACATTGTATGCAGAGCTCGGGATCAGTTACATGCTGCTGCATTGTCGATATTTAAAACCGGAATGTTCAAGTTGATTAGCGTGTAGAAGTCCTGCATTTTCCGTGCCCATTCCTGCTGCAGCTCAGTATTGGTAGCAGCTTTGAGATGAAACTGGCGATGGAGATCGTTGCGCAGCGACTTGGAAGTTCCAAAAGATGTTGCCACTCGCGGAAACCAGTAATTAAGCGCAGACTGCAGAACAATCGTATTTGCGGGCGCCTTCGCCACCTTTTTTAGCTGTTCCTCGCCAAAAGCCTCGTGCCTCTGTTCCACAGAAAGACAGCCATCAGCCAGGGTCTTGAGCGGCGCAAAACTGCACTTCGAAAAATTATCCAGAGTGTAGCAAGTCATAGATGACATCAAATGGGCGAAGATTGCCATATCGACCCAGCTTTCGAGAGGGTACATCAACGCGTTCAAACGCTTGTCCCAGGAAGCTCGCCGAAAACCAAGATCGGCATCACGCAGCACTTTCGCATCCCAGGAATGAGACTGGAAGTACTTTTCCACGTTGAGATTTTGACTGGCAAGAATGGCATAAGTCTTCTTTGCCATGTCCATTTTTTCAACAACGATTGTGGCGAGCGCGATCCTGTCATCAAGCGATGGCGCCCAATTCAGGCAATTGTTATAACCTACGGCGCCCGCCAGCTGAGAATCGGCAAACTGAAAAAGTATTCCTGTCGCAAGTTCTCGAAACCTGGGTGTTGCATTCTCAAACGAAACAAGACAATGACCCTGTTCTATTTCCTTGATGAGCGCCTTATCTTCGTCGACAAGCTCGTTTTGCTGAATTGGTACCATTACTTAAATCTCCGCGCCGACATCGACCAGGTCGCGTTCAGCCGATCGCGAATAGCCAAATCGCATGTCATAGTCGGCTTTCACATCTTTTGGAATCTCCAGACCGAGTTCAAGCAATCGCTTAGTGACTATCTCCATATATTCATCCTGGAGCTGCTGCGACGTTTTAATTTTCAATCCGAATTCAAAGTATTTTGCGAACTGCTCGCTGTCGTCAGACGGGCGACCGGAAAAACCGAGACCCATTGCCATAAACTTCGGAACCGCTGCTTGAAGTCTTTCGCGACCGGCTTCGCCTTCGAACTCGATAACACGCTTGGCTGCCCAGACTCCAAATGCCAGATGCCCCTTCTCCTCTTGCCAGATGCGTTCGCTGATCTTCTTCCATGGCACATATGAAGACTCGCGATACTGTCCAAGGAACGCCACTGCAGCCGGTGTCACGACCGTGGAAAACATTGCCACGTCTGACCAATCTTCAAAAAATCGAGACCAATTCTCTTTGCGGAAGCCGTTGATGATGCGGACCTTTTTCGGGTCGGGATTCTCAGGATGCTGCACCAGATGCTCAACCCTGGCATTCACGTCCACGCCAAGCGGCGCAAGAATCTCCCAGCAGTACCAGCCGTGACCCATCTCTTCCATCACTTTCTTGGCGAGGCGATAGGCTTCCTCTGGTCGAGTCGCAAAGCGCATATTTTCTGCGACGCGCTGACCACCCGCAAACTCCGAGTCTGCCTGGAAAGAAAGCAGGTCGATAAGAGCCGCTTTGTAATCCTCAGGCAGTCGATCATTGACGTCGTAAGTTTTCATTTGCGACCTTCCTTGTAACTCTGAAACTTTCGGTACATACCTAATAGAATTTTTTCTTTTTGGCAGCTTAAAGTTGTCATCCCAGCGGATACTTTTGATCATCCTTTCGGATGACACTAAAAGTCTTCACGTCAAGGCATCCCAGGCAACATGGGCATCTCCGGGATCATGAGCATCGCTGGCAGCATGGTCTGAAGCTGTTGCATGGTCTTATCCCCGCAGCATGGTCTGAAGCTGCGGCATGGTCTAACTCCCGCAGCATAGTCTGAAGATGCGCCGCTCACGAAAGGCTAAGGCAGTCCAATCTGCTTCTGCAAACTTTCCATCGGCTGCTGACTGGCTTTTATAAAGCCCTCGTGCGGTCTATCCAGATCGGCAACAAGCAACGTCACGAGCGCAAATGTCAATACGAGTAAAAGTATCTCCGCCCAGCTACGACTGCCGGTCTGCCCGCTGTAATACCCGACACCGAGCATCGAAAGCATTGAAACAGCAAAGAGAACCAGCCAAACAGAGTCGGGCACGCGAGCGTAAATGCCGATATTGATTCTCTTAGAATCCATATCAATCGTTTCATTCAGCGAGCTTATGAACAGCCCTGTGATTGGGTTTGGCTTTTCCTTGCCGAAAGCGGCTGCTACAGACCAGAGTTGGTTCTGCAAGCCTTGCGACTTAGCAGAAATTTCATTAAGTTCTCCAGGAACGATGCCGTTAATTCGAACTTGAACATACTGCCGCAGCAACCTCTTAACCTGGGAACGCTGTGGCTCTTCTAAAAAGTCAGCTCGTAAATACGTCGTTCCTATGGAGTTCGCATCGTCCAGAATCGCCGCACGACGCTCGTCGAACCGGCTCAGCGCGACGTTAAATGTGAACCCCAGCATGAAGGCGAGCAACCCAAGCACTGACGCGACAATCGTACCCAGTGAAGCCTGTGGTTCGGTTCCTCTCGTCCTCAAGCGCCACGCGCCGATGCGATGGCCGACTTCAGTCGAAAGAAAGGCGATGACAAGAACCACTAGAAAAAACGCCCAGAGAGGCAAGTGATCGACTGTCTGCATTGTGCTTTCCATCGGGTAACTCCATCGTCGCCTTGGCGCAGGAACCTTTACGGTCCTGCAAATTTAGCACAGCAGAACCGACACAACTACCAGGGCAGTCCACATAAATTGATTGTGCTCCATGCGCTCTACCTAGTGCCCCGCCGACTCTTCGTCGACACCGGGTCCGGTGGCTGTGCTCATTACCTCAACGACCTCGACCGAGCAATTAGCCCAGACCGCAACGGCTTCCGAAACACTTCCCACAACCAGGCGCTCAGCAAAATTCTTTCCAGCCGATCCAAGCACGATCAAGTCGACTGACTCTTCTTCCGCCAGAGCCAAAAGCGCTTCTTTTGGATCGCCGTCAACCAGCCTGGTTTGAATTTTGCTGTCCGGAACATGCGAAGCCAAAGCTTGCTTGGCCTCTTCAAGAATCAAACTAGCAGCCTGCACCTGCTTATTTCGATTCCTTTCAAGCTCATCGATCTCGTAGAAATCGGGATAGTGAGCCAGATAATCAGAAATCTCAGGAACAGCGCTGACACATATAAACTCTGTGTTCGAAGCCCATGGTCGACAAGCCACTTGCTCAAGCGCATTGGCAGAATATTTCGATCCATCCAGACCCAGCAGAACGCGACGTCCCTCCTCTGAGTGTTTCGGGCGGCAAATGCGCACTGAACATTGCGCCGTCAGCAAGAGCGCGTGCGAAATACTTTCCATGCGGCGCTTCAGGCGTGCGCCGGTCACCAACAAGTCAGGACGACTCTCCTTCAAAAGTGCCCCGATCTCAGATTTGGTATCACCTTCCAACAGGACCGACTGTACTTTTCCTATCGATGGATTGCTGGAACGAAGCAGAGCAACCGCTTCATCTACGAGTGCCTGAGCTCTCTCCTCGTGTTTCTTTGTGATCGTCAAACCAAACGGCATATTCAAGACAGTCGCGACCATAACCTCTGTATCTTTCGGCCACGTGGTGTTCGCAACTTCTTCAATCGCTATTCTCGATGGTTCGGATCCATCAACGGCAAGAACGACTTTGAAGCCTTGAGAAGTAATGGCATGGAAGGGAGGTCGATATTTAAGCGAAGTTCGAACAGGTGAACGTCCCTTCAGACCGGCTAATCCCTCGAGCGTGACTATTATTCCGGCTTTTCTGCAAGTCTGTTGGAAAGATTGCAAAAATGTCAGACTGGAGTGGTCAACAATGTTCACCGTGGGTGAGAATTGAAGACGAATTGTCTTTCTCTCGGAGACAGCATTTTCGCAAGCACTTCTCAAATAGAGCGAATTGAAACAAACAACAGGACCCGATAATTTGAGCAGAATGGCATTTTCGTCACTCTCGGTGCTCTCGATAGGGTTCATGAACATGCGCGGCAGCGAAGCAAGATCGAACTTTCCTGCCGCTTTGGCAGCAAAATAATTGAGCAATACTATCTTGGTGAGGATTCCAGCCAGGATACCGATAAGCAGGTCGGTGCTGACAGTGACAATTATCGTCACGAGAAACACAAGCAATTGCTCGCGTCCCGTCGACCAGACATATCTCCACTTGTGAGGTCCCGCTAATTTCCAGCCGATATGGACAAGAACAGCGGCGAGAGCTCCCATCGGAATCATTTTTATGATACCGCTGGCGGCGACAAGAAATAAGATCAAAAAGAGAGCATTGTAGAAATTCACCCAGGCGGTTCTGCCGCCACTGTGGATACAAGTCGTACTCTTGATGATGCCCGGGATAATCGTCAATCCGCCAATCAAACTGGAGCAGATATTGGATATGCCCATTGCCAGCAACGTACGGTCGGGGCTCGACTTACGGCGCCATGGGTCAATTTTATCCACCGCCAGAATGGTGGCTAAAGACTCAGTACCATCGACAAACGTCAGGGTCAAAACGGCGACGATGATCGAACCAACCAGGGAAGGGTCCGAAAATAGCGCATGAAAGTCTGGTGTCACAATTCCATGAGCCAGCAGATTATCGGGCACGGAAACTAAAAATCTCGAATCGAGGTGCCAAAACATGCCCAGCCCGATCGAGACTATCACCACAATCAATTGCGGTGGAATGGTGTTCAATTTGGAGATTCTCAGCCGCGGCAACAGAAACAGTAGGGCCAGGCAAATCGACGAAATAGCCATTACCTGCGGCTGAACATGTACTACCGATTGCGGCGTCTCATTTACCATTCCCCAAAATTCGTGAGCCTTATACGGATGCCCGATAAAGTGCGGAATTTGCTTGGCGATCAACATGAAGCCAATAGAGGCAAGCATTCCCTGAATAGCAGCGCTCGGAAACACATAACTGAATCTGGCAGCTTTAAGCCAGGTCAAAATCAGCTGAACCACGCCAGCCAGCATGATCACACCAGTGACCATACGATAGCCGGTGTCCATGTTGCCGTGACCGAGAGTCAAAATAGAAGAGTACAGAACAGGTGCCAGACCCGCTGCTGGTCCACTGATAGTTACGTAGGCTCCTCCTAAAAACGGAAAGATCAAGCCTGCCACGATTTCAGACGTCAAACCACAAATCGGGGGAGCGCCCGATGAAAGCGCAATACCAAGAGACAGCGGAACCGAAACCAGAGAAACAACCAGACCCGCAAGCAAATCGTACTTCCAGTACCTCAAACCTTTCAGTCCATTCTGAGGTACCCTCTTTTGCCTTCTCTCGTGAACCTTTTGCTTGTTTACAGATACGGCAGCAGAGGTGTTATTCATGATGACTGATTCCCACTAGGTTACGCGGCGCATATACTGGCGATAACCGAACCAAAAATGCCAACATGCATCATAGCGCTGCCATCATATATGGTGACTAATAGCCGCTTGGTTTTAAAACCAGTCTGAAACATGTAGTTTTAGTCCTGCTCGCCCTATTGATCACGCCAGGAGACGGCCCAGACAAGACCGGAACCGAAGTCTGGCTAATCATTTAAAAAACACTGATCAAGAACGCACTGGGAAGATTTGAATAAGTCGCATAAGACTGAAACTGCAACCTAAATTAAGAAATTTCGCAAATACGCATTTAGAAAATAGCTCTACTATTTTTGCCTGTCAATTACAAAGAGTGTCAGACCTCAGTCACCACATGGTCGCGGGTGCATTTCAAACGCGCGCAAGCTCAATGAAAGCAAGAGTTCCAGACACTTCTGGTGCAAACGAAGACCTTACTCAATTCTCGCTCAACTATGTATCTATATGAAGTAAACTAGGGGCGTAAACCGGAGGTATGTCTCAAATGAGATGGTTGAAATATTTAGCCGCACTGGCGACAGCGGTAACAGCCCTTAACACGCTGGTCACGCCTGAGAGTGCTTCAGCAAAACAACAAGTTCGCCAGAGCTCCGCTGTAACCAATAACATCTACGTACATCAATCCGTAAATTCGCCCAAAACACAAATATTCCTGCTGCAAGACTACACAGGCAGCATAAACGCAAGTTCGATAATCGACAAAGCAACGCAGCAGCCAATTACATTGATGAATCCGCCCAATTGTTATGGAGCGGTGAACACGGCAATCTGGTATTTCAAGTTGGGTCCTAAACAGACGGCGCAGATAACCAACTACGCCCAGACACCAGTGCATCTGGCAATCTGGGTGCCTGTTGATTCAAGCCTGCAGGGACAAGATCCGACTACATGCTGGTTCTCGAATAGCTGCTTCTCATACCCATTCACTTACGGCTCACCCTCGACCGCGACGCCGGCCGGAGCAACTTTTGTCGAATTGAACGTGAAAAACAGTGTCTACGACACTGTAGACATCAGCGAGGTCAATGGCGTAAACGCACAATGGAAGATGAAACTGCCAAACGCCTGGACAAACAGTGCTTATCGTTCTTCAGGCGGCGCTCTTATTCCGGTCGGACAAATAGAGAACAGCCCCGGACCGGGACCTAACTTTTACGGCAACTACGGAAACCCTGGTGTTTATCCCTACGGTTGCACCAACTGTGCCTCACGCTACAACAACGTGACAGTGCCAGCCACTCCTCCGGGCACGCAAAAGTCCGGTTGCCTCCAGGCAGACAATAACGCACCGATACCATATCCAACCATGGACGTGGGATGCGACAACGCCATCAACTATTATCCGACCAATCAAAATCCACCAGCCGGAACGCCAAATCCGGCACTGACAGCGTATCAAAACCCGCCGCCTGGAGTGCCATCTCTCCCAGCCAGCAAATATTACGATCCTCAATATCACAAAAAGCTGTACGACATTGCTGCAAATCCGCCGATACCCTTTGTCGGATACGGCATTTGTGAAGTGCAGCGAGGCTCTTCACCAGCGGGCGGTGACATCGACATAACGCTTGAAGCGTATCCATTTGGACAAGTTCAAAGTGGTTCGCAATAGCTTATCGAATCTGCTCGGAGCAAACAGGCGCAAAGCTGCTGCAACTGCAGCCGCAGTTCTCCTGATCGGTCTGCTGCCTCTTCCATCGAGATCGGCTCCTCAACACAGCCAGGCAGCAGCACAGAAAGTCGATCGACTGATTGCTCTCGGCATCGAGGAACAGTCGAAAGGAGAGCAGGTCAAAGCCATCTCGTACTTCGAAAAAGCGCGCCAGGCGGCACCCAATGACTGGAGAGCCGCCCTGGCACAATCACAGTCACTCCTGATAATGGATCGCTCGGTGGAGAGCATCGCCCTCTTACAAAAGATATCAGCACAAAATTCTGACTCATTCGAACGCGATTATAAGCTCGGCCAGGCATTTCTATTTTTGAAAAGACCAGACCTGGCCGAGACTATGAGCGCTGCGGCGCTCGAATTGGCGAAGACACCAGAAGAAAAATCAAAAGGTCTGCTTCAACTCTATATAGGCAAAATCAGAAACAACGATCTTCACGCCGCGCATGAAATACTAAAACGAGTACTGACAGAATGCCATTCCTGCGATGAGGAAGTTTATATCAGCGCAGCAAAAATTTCTTCAGTCCTCAATCCAAGCGAAGCAACAGAGATCTTGGAAATAGCAGGAGCAAATCTAGAGAAAAGTGAAAGCTCAGGCACATTTTTCCAACTCGGACAAATATTCGACGAAAAAGCCAGGCTTGTCGCCTACGATTCCACCAAATATGGTGCCTGGCTGAAGAACTCCGACAGCGCCTACAGGCAAGCACTCAAGCTAAACCCAAACCCACCGGTCTTCCACCTTGCACTGGCAGCAGTTGCTGCAAGAGCGAGAAGCACAGATCAAATGATTGAAGAACTTTCGCAGGCGCACAAGCTGGACGTTCAAGATCAATTGCCTGGTTACCTCCTTTCCAAACTGAAGCCAATACAAACCGCGAGTACAGAGCTAACTAGTAACCCGACGCCGACCGATGTTCACCTGACCCAAGCCACGCTTACTGTTAACGGTCTTACATGCAATTGCAAACGCCCAATGATTATCAACTCGTTTAAGCACATTCGAGGGTTGATTCTCACTACGATTTCGCCAAAATTTCCTTATGTTGCCACCATACTGGTCGACGAATCAATCATCCCATTGACTGATGTCCTGTCGCAGATCGAGCACAAACCACTGCCGGAACTGAGCTATAAGCTGATTTCCACGAAACAAATCAAAGGTTGTGCCGAACCTCTGCAAATCGACCTCGATGGTCGCAACCTCGGCTCCCCCATTTTCCAGGATGCATGGCCGGAAATCGCGTCACTTGCGCATCAGAAAAGCGAATAACTGAGCCGATTTGGGATGTGCATCCATCCATCCCTTGATTCTGCGAACTTCATTGAAGTCCTCTTCACCAAGCTCTTTCCGCAAAGCAGCATCAAGAAAAGCGGCCCTTTCATCTGCGCGAACCTTGGACTGCCAGGTATGCGAAAAGACCATGTGCACATCATCGTGAAGATTTCGAGATTTCAAAATTTCCCTGGACAAGTTTTAATCATCATGCACTCCACGTTGATTGAAACGGGCTCTTGAGAATCATTTGTCGATACTGATTATTGCAGGTCGGCCTTAAGACTGATATGAAATTTAGCAGAGACCCGTATAATTGCTGCGTCTGGGCAAATGGCGGGTATGTGAACGCCGAGGGAATCATGTCAAAACAAAGACTGACAGATGCAATGGAATCGACTGACGCAGAAACGCGAATGTGGAAGTCTCGATTTACAGCAGCCCGGGGTGCATATGCAACCGGGAACTTCAAACAAGGTGAAGACCTTCTGGCACAAGCGCTCGAACAGGGAAAACACTTACCGGAAAAAGACTTTGCTGTTAACACGTGCCTGGTTGGTCAGGCTGCAAATGCGCTTGCTCTGGGCGATATGGAAAAAGCCCGTAACAAGTTGAATGAAGTAGTCCGCACGTTATCATCCAGAAGCGAACCGGCGCTCAAGGAACTACATGCGGTGGCACTGCGATTTCTGGCAGAGATCGCTTCTCAGAAGCAAGATTACGACGCAGCCGAACAATACTTACAAGAAGCATGCCGTCTGCTCGAGACAGTCGGCGTTGCAGGCGCAGTTCAGCTCGCCTACGCAATGAGTGATCTCGCTACCGTGTATTTGAAACAAGGCGACTCACATGACGCAGGCGAATTGGTGCTGTCGGCAATGGAATTGTTGACGACCACACATCAATCTGAGACGACCGAGTATGAGCGGGCCAGTCTTCTCTACAACTTATGCCACGTGGAAAATGAGAAAGAATTTTTGGGAGCGCTCGAAGACAGCATTCAAAAAATGGAATACCGCAAAGGTAGTAAGCATCCGAGCATTGTCAGAGCAGTGCGTTGGCTGGTTCAAGTGCTGCGAGAGCGAGGCGAAGAAGAAAAAATAGCAGAAGTCGAAGAGAAGTTTGGAGTAAAGGTTGTTTAAACCTATAACGCACGCTCAAGCTGTGGACGAACCATCCAACTTCAAGTTCTCACGCACTACTGTGTAACCGTACTCTCCGGCAATTTTTCTTGATTGCGCTCCTGGCTCGCTGTACTCGATGTCGAATACTGCTTTGCCACGCCGAGTAAAAACCTGATATGCGTGAGAAGGTGGGTCACCACTCCCAGGTTTCAGTGCATGCTCGACAACGGCACCATCGAAAAATGGCTCCAACTCCGACGCTTGCTTACCATTGTTTTTCAAGAATATAGCTAAGCCGCGACTGTGAGCTTGTTCTGCCAGCCACTTATTGAACTTAATTCCATCGGAATAGGTTATGCTTTTGCCGGTGGCATTATCCCACCCGTCTGTGTTGTCTACATCTATTCCAGCGAACCCCATCGCTTTAGCCTTATCCATTCGATTCTTCAATATTTCGGCCAACTTGTTTCCCGGTGCATCTATGTGCCTCACGTCGACCCAGCGCTCGCCGGGCCAACCAGGCAGTGCTTGACCTTTCATGGCGTGCGGAAGCTCACCTGAATCACTCTGCCCGGGCTGCCACGCACCACCATTCATGTAGGCAATCGGTTTTATGCCTCGCTGGCGCAAAGCTTCCACCACAGGGTTATAAACGCCGCCAGTCCGAGCATCCGAACGGTTCGACCGACTCGTTTCATCCAGGTCAATTTCATACCAGTCTGGTTGCTTGCCGCGAATCAGCTTGTTGAGATCAGGTGGACCCTGAAGATTGATGGCAAAAGTATCGAAAGTCTTGGATTGCTCAATGTCTCTGGAATTTTGCCGCATGACCTCACCTGACCGCCTATCAGAAAAGTCGAATCTTTGATATGACTCACTGACAAAACGATCGGCGGCGAGACGCTCAGTGCTACTGGTCGTGGTGCGCCAGTTATCATCAATTTCGCGTCCACGAGTCACGGTCTGCTCCCGCGTATTATCTGGTGCCATCCGGCGAAGATTGAATTCATTGAAGCACTACAGTGAAGCACTAAGCGCTACAGTTCAAAGACTGTTCGAACACTGGTTACTGATTGGATCCAACCTCAAAAAGCGTAATTTCGGATCGTTACGTCAGCGTGACCAATCTGCAATTTATCTCTTTTAGACGGCGCACTCTATCCGCACCTCAATCAAACAATCAACGCCCTGATCACGTGTGGAAAGCGCCCTTTCTCTCTTGATTCTCAATTGATTCGAGCGATAGTCCTTTAGTCTCTGGAACCAGCTTCATGCAGAAAATCAAAGACGCAAGCGTGATCAGCGCATAGCCGCCAAATGTCGCACCTATGCCGAATTTATCCAGCACGACTGGAAATGAATAACTGACTATCATGTTGCTCAACCAGCTAAGAGCTGTAGCCATCGCCATGGCAAATCCACGGATTCGCAGCGGATAAATCTCGCTAATCATGACCCAGAAAACTGGACCAAGGCTGATTGCAAAAAAACCAACGTAGACGAAAGTCGAACCTATTCCAACGAACTTCAATGTTTCTGCCGACGCATTGAACAAGAATGTGAGAGACAGGGCGCCAAGACTGAGCAACATGCCAATGTTGCCGACAATCAAGAGAGGTCGACGTCCAACCCTATCGATGAGGACAAGACTGACAATAGTCATGATCAAATTGACCAGTCCGACTCCGGCTGTAGCCATGATTCCTACAGAGTCAGACGTCAAACCTGCCGCCTTATAAATTTTCGGAGCATAGTAAATAACTGTATTGATGCCGGTAAACTGCTGAAAAGCGCCCAATCCAACTCCAACAATCAGGGCCGCGCGCAAATGCGGTGCGAAAAATTCTCTCCAGTCGCCTTTCTCTTGCTCAAGCGAAGTGCGTATTTCATCAAACTCTTCTGAAACATCATCGGTACCGCGAACCTTTTTTAGAACCTCGCTGGCTTTATCTTCCTGTTGATTAACAAGCAACCAGCGTGGACTTTCGGGCAAGGTCAACATGCCCAGGGCAAGCAAAACGGCAGGAACCGTGCCCAGTACGATCATCGAATGCCAGTCACCGTTGGCCGAGAAAACGTAGTCAATCAAATAAGACAATAAGATTCCAGTTACGATCGCCAGTTGATTCATCGCAACGAGCGTTCCCCGCACTTTAGGCGGTGACATTTCAGCGATGTAGAGTGGCGCAGCGAAGCTGGCGACGCCAATGGCCAATCCCAAGATTACTCGTCCGAGCACGAGCATATTCACCGCCGGAGCATAGGCAGCAAGAATGGAACCAGCGGCGAAGAGCAATGCAGTAGTCAATAAAACCTTTTTGCGACCAAATTTGTCGGTCAAACTGCCACTGACCATAGAGCTGAACGTGGCACCAAATAGAACACCACTGACGACCATTCCCTCGCCCTCTGCAGAGAGCGTGAACTGGTTTTTGATAAATGGTAGAGCGCCAGATATAACGCCCGTGTCGTAACCAAACAGTAGACCAGATAGCGCAGCGATTGCCGCAACCAAATAAACGAAGTTTGAACCCATACGATCCCAATTGAGTGGTAAGTGCGACGTGGTCTTGACGAGCTCTCTCGCCGACACACAATATAGCCGAACCACCTCCACAAATGGCGTTCACAATCTGAATTTCCTGACGAAAGTTGCCAAGCCCGTCAAGCGATGATATCTACGAATATTCACGAGTAGCACTCTAGGCATTTCCCCATGGCGGAGCAATCTGAGGACGCCCATAATCACTCCACTTACTAATTCCTGCTGTGACCGAGTGCCAGCACCCCTCGGGTAACAGTTAATACGCCTGGTGACACCTAACAATGGAACCATTTGCCGGGCTTGGCTTGAGGGGACTCTAGATGACAACATCATTTCTACAAAAATCACTGCTCGCCAGGCAGTATGAGATAGAACACCGGTCCGATGGTTTGTCATTCAAGTTCTCGCGCAAAGTCTCATCCCCAACAAATCCATTTAAACTTGAACCCAAGAAGCTGCTCGCTACACCATATTTAATGTCGCCAGCGCTCGATTTGCTCTTCGTTTGTGGCTTCGCGCCATGGCTGATCGGCGCGATTTTCTTCTTCATCTCAGCAGCCGACAGGCAAATCGGTTCACCATTTTTGCCGCAACAAAGCCTTGCAACTGTCTTCATAGTCGCATCTCTCTTGATCGGCGAATCGCATCAATTTACTTCGATAATTCGCTATTACACAACATTCAGCAAGCGTGACAGGCGCTTTGTCAAAGAACGAATTCCAATCTGGACAATTTACGCATCTCTTGCAATAGCCTTCACCCTCACAGCCTTCAACCAGTCATCAAGTTTCTTGAGCTGGGCAGTGCCTTTTATTGAGCTCCTGTTCATACCCGCCGTGATAGCATTTCCTGCTGTATTACTCCAACACGTGTGCGCTCAGGCAATATCGATCTCACAAATCTACTGCCGAAATGCCGGCTATGCCATCTCTCCGCAAGAGAAAGAAGCACTATCAATAGTATCGTGGTGCTTGACACTAGCTGGAACCTGTAGCATTGCAATTCCTTTTGGCTGGGAACGCATTCCTGAAATGTTCTTTCCGTCAGGGCATCTAATGCGTCACTTTATACCTTACTTTTTCGCGACTGCAGCGCTAGTCAGTGTATGCATACTGCTAAGAAACGTTGTGAGAAGGGGCGTCACAACTGCAGAATGGCCACCAATTACTGCCACGCTGCTTATGACTAATCTAACGTTGTTTACACTATTGCCACTGATACTACCGGGCATGGCTTACGTATTCCTGCTTGTACCCTTGCTATTCCATGCCACTCAGCACTGGGCATTGGCATGGCACATTCATGTCAAAGAAACAAAAGCGGAACCAACAACAACAACAACAACAACAACAACAACAACGCAAGGCACATGGTTGTCGGTTTACAAATTCGCTTTACCTATTCTCTCGGTCACATTGTGCGTACTGTTTCTGCCAATCATCATGAGGCGCTTATCTTCCCCAATTTCCCCGCTTCAGTTCGGGCTTGGCAGCAACACACTGTCTGTCTTTTTTTCAATGATTATCTTCTACTTGCACTATTTCGCCGACCGGATAGTCTGGCGAGCCAAAAGCCTGGAGGGAAAATGAATAAGCTCCGAACATCACTTCAAATCGTATACGGCGTGGTGTTCCTTTTGATACCACTTATGTGGGTTGCGAGCGCATACGCAACTAACCTTGGTACGCTGGGAATCATCGACACTACCGGAAACTTCCAAACAAAAATCGATCCGAAGGCAAAGCCTGGAGATATGGATATTTTTGTCACCGATGAACCAATCCTAACAACGGAGCCTTCGCCGGAGCTCAAACGTAAGCTTATTCCGCATTCGGAAGCGTTTCTGACGCACTGGCTCACCGCCGTCAATAAAAATCCGCACCGACTGTTATGGTCGTCCTATCCAGCCAGCATAAGAGGGCAAGTATTCAGCGGCAAAGCAGCCGGTGGAGATCCAATGACCGCTGGTGGCTGGTAAAAGTGACTTTTGTCGGATAGAGGTTAAATGAATCCGACGATCATCCAACAAAATACGGCAAACGTATAAAGCAAATAAAACGGTGTGAACCAGATATAAACCAGCGCCAACATATGAGCACCTTGTTCCGATCGACTGAGATGCTTTTGGTCGAACCATTTACTTATCTGTTCCCGCAACAGCACACCCAACAAAATCACGAATGGCATCAAGCCGAAATCGACCACAACTGCAAAACAAAGTGCCCTGACACGTTGGGGCGTAGTCGATGAAACAACTACTGTGCCATTTGGATTGGCAAAGGTTGCTGCCGACGAAGGTGACACCTCGGAAAATTTGCAATTCGATTTGAACGGAACGCCGTTTGTGCTCTCCAATCTAAGCACGGTGTTTCCAACGCACGTACGCAGAGGAGCGCCATTTCGATTAAAGCCAATCAGGCAGTAAGAATAAGCCTTTCGGACGTCGTTGATTCGCAAGCAAACGACAGGAGAATCTGTAAATGGTCCTCGAATTCCCGTGATCGATCTAAGCGTGGAAAGATCCGACTTACGTTCGCACTGATTCAGCTCCTCACCAAAAACGCTGGAAGCATTCTTCAAGTCATTACGGCAAGCCACATTGTGCATTTCAACATGATCAATCTGCTCTGTGTAGGGATTCTTGAATTGAATATCGAGGGGTAGTTCCAAGTCGGCTTGCTTTCTAAGCGGCTCCGAGTGGAGTTCAGCCGCAACATCCAGCATCGTCGCATAGAGAGGATCAGGCCCTGCTTCACCGAGACTTGCTGACATTCCGTTTTGATCTACCAGTGTGTTGCCGTGTTTTTCTAACCAAAACATGCCGTACTGCGGATGCATGTACACCATATACAGTGCGCGCCAGGCATTACTGACTGTGTTGAATGATTTAGATGCGAAGTTCTGCTCACGTCTCACCTTAAGTTGATGCTCTGGCAATACAAATACGTCCAGATGACCATCATCGGTATGAAAAGTTTGACCTGGCTGCACAAGCTGCGGTTGAACCTTTTCACCGCCTAAGATGTAGTAGCTAGCGACTCCAATCAACGTAATTAAAGAAAGCGTTAATGGTAATGTTAGTAGGGCTAATGCAATTCGCGGACGAGACTTGAGCCATCCAAGTGCTGATAGAACCAGCCCCATCTTTCCGCTCATTTCCTTTTGCCTGGCTTTTTCCAACTTTGCGATTTCTTCTGCCAGGACGAGTTGTCCGTCGCGAACCTCTGCAAGCCCCTCCAGAATCTTGATATTCAAGCGCACGGGATCTAAATAGACTTCGCGGTTCTTTCGAGCTTTCTCCTCTACCTCTTTGTATGCAAGGCTGTCAGGTTCTACCCTGTGAAGATATTTCGCATAAGATTCAAGTAGCGTTGTTCCAAGAGGATGTCCGGTCACGAGTTTCTGCTGGGAAATCTCCCTTGCTCTTTTGTAGTGATCGGCGGCTTCCGCATCATTTTTCAGCTTCTCGTGCGTTTTGGCGAGCTTAAAGTGAGACTTGATCAGCGAAGCCGGGGTGCTTTCCGTCAATCGTTCACGCATAACCAACAAGCGTTGGTACATGGGCAACGCGGAACCGAACTTATCCTGGAAGTAATAACTGTCACCCAGACCCGTTAAACAATCGGCTATCGTTACACTGTCGCCGGCATAAATCTCGTCAAGACTGGCAAGACAAGCGTGATACAGACTCTCACTCGCAACATAATCGTGCTTTGAAAATGCTTCGTCAGCAGCCTTGATCATTGCGGCGCAACGGTTCAATTCGATTTCGAATTGCTGCATAAAGACCTGTAACTGTAGATTGGTACAGATTCCCCCTTATTTCTTACCATCTGAGCACTAATTACTAACATCAGGTCTCAGAGTCCGGCTTGTATAGAATAGGATTATTTAGAAGACAGTGAGCGTAAATCCTTTTCGAGATAATCATCGAGCTTGTCGAACGAGCCGGTCCAGCCGATGGTCATGCCGCCGCGAGCTTGAATGAATGTCGCGAGTTCTTCGTCGGTCGTATCGCCATAGCATTCCCAGGTTATAGTGACACGGGTCTGGTTCTCGTCTTCGGCTGCAAATTCGACAGTGGTCAGCATCGTTGCAGGCCATGTCGGAGCCATAGGATGCCGAGCAAGATTCTCCTGCTCATCACAAAACTGCTGCGTATAAACGATGCGATGAGGTCTTGTAATTTCCAAATAGTGAGCACGTCCATACATCTTCACACCAGAATTATTACCCATGCAATAGAAACTTCTGCCACCAGGTGCGATATCACATCTGATAAATTGCATTTCGAAACCAGTAGGCGGCGACCACTTCGACAGATGGTTCGGGTCAGTCCACAAGTCGAACATCACATCCAGAGGCGCGTCGAAAGTTCGATTGATAACAAAAATCTCCTTACTATCTGACTGTTTCGCGACATATTCAGCCAGGCGATCCCAGGTCGAGTTACCTCCAGCCTTCTTAATGAACTCGCGAATCTCGGCTGCCTTCTCAGGTGTTGCCATAGACATGGTCAAATCCATTGTGGTCTTACCGTGCTTCTCTGAGAACAGCACTGTCACTCGAAACAGCGGCTCCTGCTCGTCGTTACCACCGTGATCGTAAACGAGCTTCTTACACTCCTCTACCTCAAAATATTTTGTTTTGTTCGGATAATCAACTCCATCAGGACCATGCATCGTGTAGTGCCAGTGCCCGCCCACACACAGATCTTTGCTGTGAGTTGTGATTGTGAATCCACGAGGTCCCCACCATTGCGCAGCTTGGGACGGATCAGTCCAGGCATCCCAAACAGCCTTCACTGGTGCATCGTATACTCGGGTAAGTCGCAACTCGTTAGATTTCTTCTTTGCGGGCATCTCTCTCTCCTTTCTTTCTTCTACCAGCGGGCGCCTTCGCCTTAGCCGTAATAGTGTTCTTCTCTGCTGAGCTGTTTCTTTTACTCTTTCGGACCACAGGCTTCTGCTCAGTTGTCACAGTTTTTAAATAAGCCTCTAGACGATCTAAACTAGCTTCCCAATAGGCTCGATACTCTTCCATCCAGTCAGCGGCCTCGCGCAGACCATCTTCTTTGAGCCTGCAGGGACGCCATTGAGCCTCCCTGGACTTAGTGATCAATCCGGCTTTCTCGAGTACTTTAATGTGCTTGGTAATTGCGGGCAAGCTCATCCCATAAGGCTTAGCCAGGTCAGTTACGCTCGCTTCGCCGTTCTTCAGCTGAGCCAACATCGCCCGCCGCGTCGGATCAGCCAGCGCTGAGAATGTCAAACTGAGCGAATCCTGCACAATTTTACCAATCGGTTAATTAACAGCTTGGTTAAGTATATTGCACCGAGTTCCATGCGTCAAGCTGATTAATGGAATCCGGTCCGCATCATCGCGAGAATTATTTATATACTGAAGACATTGATCTGGAGTCGAACTGATTGATTGAAAAAAGTGCAATCGTCTACATAATCGACGGAGCGGGCGGCAGCGGCTTTACGCCGCTAGTACTCAAACGCGCGCTGACAGGCGAGCCCTACGAAGTGAAACATTTTCGCTGGGGCACCGGGTACATGCGCATCATCAATGATCTCACCAATAGAGAGAACTTACTGGCGAAATCGAAACAACTAACGTCAGAAATTACAAAGTACAAAAAATTCAATCCAAACCGCAAAATCTACATCGTTGCAAAAAGCGCCGGTACAGCAGTCGCTCTCAATGCGCTAGCCGATCTGCCTGAAAACTGTGTACATCGAGTTATTCTGATGTCACCCGCGGTATCTCCATCGTACCCACTTCTGAATTCACTACGCGCAGTTCGACACGACGTCGTGTCATTCTGTTCTGCAGCAGATTTGCTTTTTCTGCATGTTGGAACATCCATCTTCGGAACTGCAGATGGTATCAGAGGAGTGAGCGCCGGTCTCAAGGGATTCACCAGACCCGATGACGATGCGCTATCAAAGCAGTACTCGAAACTCCACGAGGTGCACTGGGAGCCATCAATGATGAAGCTCTTGCACTTTGGAGATCACTCGGGCAACAGCATGCCCCTCTTCGTGAAAAAATATATTGTTCCGTTGCTGCTAAATGATGAGCTAGCAACTGAAAATGAACTGGTCAACGAGCGGCAATAGTCGACTAATTTGCATTGTGCTCTTGCATGTTCCGATCTATATGTCTCATCAACAACGAGAGTGAGATATTCAGCCCTTTCGCTATGTCCACCAGAACTGAGAAGCTAGGATTTCGCTTGCCGTTTTCTATGTTGCTTATGAAAGCACGATCAACCCCTGACCGCATGGCGAGTTCGGCTTGGGTCAATCGCAGTCTGTCACGTCGTGCGCTGATAGCCTGACCGAGACAGTTCAAGAGAATCTGCCTGTCACGTTTCAATTTAACCAAACCTCGTTCAATCCTCAAACTCCAAAAAACTTGAAACCGCAAACCGTACAGTATAGACGACAGCGAATACAAATCAAAGTGTACATCATTTACACAGATGAGCTAAGCCATTAACCTCAGAGATTAGCCACACATAAGGAATCTTAACTCAACGTTGGGTTTAGTCGACAAGGAATATTGAGCATTGTCGTCCTTAATTGACATTGAGTTACAATCAACTCCCCTTTGAGATCACCGCGTGCGCATTCGACCAAAACTCGCAATTTGCTTGTTGCTGATGTCACAAATTCAACAGAATCCTTGCTTTGCGACTGAGCGAACAGCCAGCGAAATTACCAGAGAAATTTTTGCACTCGAACTTGAAGTGCAGAAAATCAATTGCTACTTGCATCTTGAAGCGGCGGATCCGCGTTTACCTAACGCGGCCCGACTAAGGCACTCGATGTTGCCACCGCTGACGGTGCGTCCTGGCCTTTTGGTACAGTCAAACCTGCAAGAAGCAGCACGCCGAACAAGAGAGCACTAACAAGCAGTAGAGCTTTTGCATCCTGATCTTCAAAAATTCTAGACATAGGCATTCTCCGACTCCCACGAACTAAGCGTAAGACTTCAGCGATGCACACAAGGTTCCTAATACTCCAAACTCATTGCTAGTTTGAAGCTTTCGGATCTTCCATTCGTTTTGGCGGTCTACGTTCAGGCAAAATTGCCTGCACTTCCTTGATAAGCTGTTCAACATCAAAATCAGGCATGATCAAAAACTTGTAGGCACCGAGAACAGTAGAAGTGCTTGCAACTGAATCCGCGCAAAATTTAGCCACGTCGCCGGGTTCCCAAGCGACAAGCATGACGGGAACTCGTTCATGGTTGGGCATGCGCTTCATTCGTTTGAGAAAATCAAACGAACTCTCATCCTCCAGAAAAGCCTCAGCTATACAGACGTCGACATGATCTTTGGTTTCTAGAAAATGAAACGCCTTCTCGAGGCTGGTAAAGCTCACAACCTGCTGACCGAGCACTTCGCAGGACGTTTTAATTTTGGTCAGATGGTCTTCACTCTGTATCAGCACCAGGATGCGATAAGGGTCGTTCTCTGGACGAGGCTTCCCAGCCTGCAAGTTTGCCATGTCTTACCAGCCTCTGTATCTGCAGATCATGCGTTAAAGAACGCAGGATTACGGCACAAGTCGATTACAGTGTACCTTATCGATATGGCGGATACAGTGAGCGGCAGTCAGAATCACCCCATTGGGTTACAGCGGTCAACCTGAGCTATGTTGATCTGGCGTAATACGCAGGTTTTTCCCCTGAATCACCCAGTTTTTCTCGATATTCTCCAAAACTGCCTGGGACCAGCCAGGTACTCTTGTTTGAAGGATATTCGCGGCAGTTGGACCAGCTTCATGGGGGCTAGCGACATTATTTAACCAGTGAAGCACTATTTCGTGGCCTTCATTGCGGTGCTTTATCTCAGTCTGCGTATGCCCGCGATCTAAGATGTTCTGTGTACATTTGCGACAGATGCACTGCTCTGGCTTAGTTATTTTGTCCTGGCGAACAGTTTCCCCAGCGGCTCTTGCAATCATGATTGAAATCTCCAGGAGAGAGGCAAGAGGGATACCGTGGTCTTACAGATGAGTATCTCTCAAAAGCGCACAAAGTGCATCAATCGAATGGTTGGTTTATTTCAGGATTAATCCACCAGAACAACACC
The DNA here is from genome assembly GCA_003963305.1 of Candidatus Melainabacteria bacterium. Taxonomy (NCBI): domain Bacteria; kingdom Bacillati; phylum Candidatus Melainabacteria; species Candidatus Melainabacteria bacterium. The sequence goes on from RXJR01000004.1 coordinate 60,354, forward strand.
CATTCGGGTGATAAGACCGTAGTTCCTGATCACATTCTCCCGAAAAGTCGGTCCGTTCTGCCATAACGCAGAACGGACCAAACGGGCTTACTTATTTATCTTTGCCATGCCCGTGATGATCGTCACATGGCGGCGGTGGGGGTGGCGGCGGAGGTGGA